>NZ_AJWE01000009.1:0-68717 GCF_000281145.1 Rhizobium sp. CF142
TCGGTGCAGGCATCGTTGCTTCGATCATCGAGTAATTCATTCGGCTGCTCCGGTGGGGCAGCCGATTCGATGACATTATTATGATGCAGGCGGCGCAAGCCGCTTGCTTATTACACAGAAATGTTGCAAATGGCGCGCGAGCGCGATTTGCGTAACGCTTTGGATGACGAAGCGGCGACTAAACAAACAATAAGGTGGGTCAAAAGGCCCTGAAGAGTGGATAGGGGTGCCGTAACAGGCGTCTCTCTCGATCTTTGAAACCGGTGGTCCGCCTTAGGAAGAAAGAACAACCCGTGTCTTGCCCAAAGACATGTGGAAAAACAAACACAAGGATAACGTCGAATGAACGGCCAAAATATCCGCATTCGCCTGAAGGCGTTCGATCACCGGATTCTCGATGCTTCCACGCGCGAGATCGTGTCGACGGCGAAGCGCACCGGTGCTAGCGTCCGGGGCCCCGTTCCGCTTCCGACCCGCATCGAGAAGTTTACGGTCAACCGGTCCCCGCACATCGACAAGAAGAGTCGCGAACAGTTCGAGATGCGCACGCATAAGCGCCTGCTCGACATCGTAGATCCGACCCCGCAGACGGTAGACGCGCTGATGAAGCTCGATCTCGCCGCAGGTGTCGATGTTGAGATCAAGCTCTGAGCTTGCTCGAGCTGAGTTGGAAGGATTGAACCGATGCGTTCAGGTGTAATTGCACAGAAGGTGGGAATGACCCGCGTCTACAACGACGCCGGCGAGCATGTCCCGGTAACGGTACTGCGTTTGGAAGGCTGCCAGGTCGTGGCCCAGCGCACCGTAGAAAAGAATGGCTATACCGCGCTTCAGCTCGGTGCTGGCCAGGCCAAGGTCAAGAACACGTCCAAGGCCATGCGCGGCAACTTTGCCGTCGCTAACGTTGAGCCCAAGGCCAAGCTTCAGGAATTCCGCGTTTCGGAAGACCATCTGCTTGATGTTGGTACCGAGCTTAAGGCTGGCCACTTTGCCGCTGGTCAGCTCGTCGATGTCACCGGCACGACGATTGGTAAGGGCTTTGCCGGCGCCATGAAGCGCCACGGTTTCGGCGGTCTCCGCGCCACGCACGGTGTGTCCGTTTCGCACCGCTCGCATGGTTCGACGGGTTCGCGCCAGGATCCGGGCAAGGTTTTCAAGAACAAGAAGATGGCTGGTCACATGGGCCAGACGCGCGTGACGACGCAGAACCTTGAAGTGGTTTCGACCGATGAAGATCGCGGTCTGATCCTGATTAAGGGTGCAGTACCCGGTTCCAAGGGTGCCTGGATCATCGTGCGCGACGCCGTCAAGTCGGCAGCGAAGTAAGGGAGCCAGACCAATGGAATTGAACGTCAAGACCCTCGAGGGAAAAGACGCTGGGAAGGTTTCCCTTTCGGAAGCGATTTTCGGCCTTGAGCCCCGCGAAGATATTCTCGCCCGCGTTATCCGCTGGCAGCTTGCCAAGAAGCAGCAGGGCACGCACCAGGCAAAGGGCCGCGCAGACGTCTGGCGCACCGGCGCCAAGATGTACAAGCAGAAGGGTACGGGCCGCGCTCGTCACCATTCGGCTCGTGCTCCGCAGTTCCGCGGCGGTGGTAAGGCTCACGGCCCGGTTGCTCGCAGCCATGAGCACGACCTGCCCAAGAAGGTTCGTGCACTCGGCCTGCGCCATGCGCTGTCCGCCAAGATCAAGGCAGACGAACTGATCATCATCGATGATCTGGTCGCCAACGAAGCAAAGACGAAGGCTCTGGCCGGCGTATTCGCAACGCTGGGCCTCACCAACGCCCTCTTCATCGGCGGCGCCGAGCTCGACGGTAACTTCAAGCTCGCTGCACAGAACATCCCGAACATCGATGTTCTGCCGATCCAGGGCATCAACGTTTACGACATCGTCCGCCGCGGCAAGCTCGTGCTTTCCAAGGCTGCCGTTGAAGCGCTAGAGGAGCGATTCAAGTGACCGATCTCCGCCACTACGATGTGATCGTTTCTCCTGCGATCACCGAAAAGTCCACGCTGGTATCGGAAAACAACCAGGTTGTTTTCAATGTCGCCAAGAAGGCGACGAAGCCGGAAATCAAGGCTGCAGTCGAGGCGCTCTTCGGCGTCAAGGTTACCGCCGTCAACACTCTGCTGCGCAAGGGCAAGACCCGGCGTTTCCGCGGTTTTGTCGGCAAGCAGCAGGACGTGAAGAAGGCTGTCGTGACGTTGGCCGAAGGCCAGACGATCGACGTCTCCACCGGTCTCTGAGGATAAAAAAATGGCATTGAAAACATTCAATCCGACGACCCCGAGCCAGCGCCAGCTGGTCATCGTCGACCGTTCGGGCCTCTACAAGGGCAAGCCGGTCAAGTCGCTGACGGAAGGTCTGACCAAGAGCGGCGGTCGTAACAACCTCGGCCGCATCACGGCCCGCTTCATCGGCGGCGGTCACAAGCGTACGTATCGCATCATCGACTTCAAGCGTCGCAAGTTCGACGTCGAAGGCACCGTTGAGCGTATCGAATACGACCCGAACCGCACGGCTTACATCGCGCTCGTCCGCTACTCCGACGGCGAACAGGCCTACATCCTCGCTCCGCAGCGTCTCGCTGCCGGCGACAAGGTCATCGCTTCCGACAAGGCTGTCGACGTCAAGCCCGGCAACACGATGCCGCTGCAGTACATCCCGGTCGGCTCCATCATCCACAACGTGGAAATGAAGCCCGGCAAGGGCGGTCAGATTGCCCGCTCTGCCGGTTCCTACGCGCAGCTCGTCGGCCGTGACCAGGGCATGGCTATCCTTCGCCTGAACTCGGGCGAACAGCGCCTCGTGCACGGCACCTGCCTTGCTTCGATCGGTGCGGTGTCGAACCCTGACCATGCCAACATCAACGACGGCAAGGCCGGTCGTACTGTTTGGCGCGGCAAGCGTCCGCATAACCGCGGCGTCGTCATGAACCCGGTCGACCATCCGCACGGCGGTGGTGAAGGCCGCACCTCTGGTGGTCGTCACCCGGTTTCTCCGTGGGGCAAGCCGACCAAGGGCAAGCGCACCCGGTCGAACAAGTCGACCGACAAGATGATCATGCGCTCGCGTCATCAGCGTAAGAAGTAAGAGAGGAAGTCCTCAATGGCTCGTTCAGTATGGAAAGGTCCGTTTGTTGACGGCTATCTTCTCAAGAAGGCTGAGAAGGTTCGTGAAGGCGGACGTGCAGAAGTAATCAAGATCTGGAGCCGTCGCTCCACGATCCTGCCGCAGTTCGTTGGTCTCACCTTCGGCGTCTACAACGGCAGCAAGCATGTTCCGGTCAGTGTCAATGAAGACATGGTCGGTCACAAATTCGGTGAATTCTCTCCGACCCGTACCTATTACGGTCACGGCGCGGACAAGAAGGCAAAGAGGAAGTAACGATGGGTAAGGCTAAAGCCGAACGCCGGCTGAAGGACAACGAGGCGCAAGCAGTCGCCCGTACGCTCCGCGTCAGCCCACAGAAGCTCAACCTGGTTGCTGCGGCCATCCGTGGCAAGAAGGTCGAGCGTGCACTCGCTGAGCTGGAATTCTCCCGCAAGCGTATCGCAGGCGCCGTCAAGAAGACGCTCGAATCTGCGATCGCCAACGCCGAGAACAACCATGACCTCGACGTCGACGCTCTCGTCGTCGCCGAGGCCTATGTCGGCAAGTCGATTGTCATGAAGCGCTTCCACGCTCGTGGCCGCGGCCGCGCATCGCGCATCGAACGTCCGTTCGCTCACCTGACGATCGTCGTTCGTGAAGTGCAGGCACAAGAGGAGGCCGCATAATGGGTCAGAAAATCAATCCGATTGGTTTCCGTCTTGGCATCAACCGTACCTGGGATAGCCGCTGGTTTGCGGACAATGCCGAATACGGTCAGCTCCTGCACGAAGACCTGAAGATGCGTAAGTTCGTCATGAGCGAACTGAAGCAGGCCGGCATCTCCAAGGTGGTCATCGAGCGTCCGCACAAGAAGTGCCGCGTCACGATCCACTCGGCCCGTCCGGGCCTGATCATCGGCCGCAAGGGCGCCGACATCGACAAGCTCCGCAAGAAGCTGTCGGAAATGACGAACTCCGAAACGCACCTCAACATCGTTGAAGTGCGCAAGCCGGAAATCGACGCAACGCTCGTTGCTCAGTCGATCGCCCAGCAGCTCGAGCGCCGCGTGGCTTTCCGCCGCGCCATGAAGCGCGCCGTTCAGTCCGCGATGCGTCTTGGCGCCGAAGGCATCAAGATCACCTGCGCAGGCCGTCTCGGCGGTGCAGAAATCGCTCGTACGGAATGGTACCGCGAAGGCCGCGTTCCGCTGCACACCCTGCGCGCTGACATCGACTACGGGACGGCTGAAGCCGAAACCGCATTCGGTATCTGCGGCATCAAGGTCTGGATCTTCAAGGGTGAAATCCTTGAGCACGATCCGATGGCTTCCGAACGCCGCGCGCTGGAAGGCGACGCACAGGGCCCGGCAAGCCGCGAACGCGACCGTGGCGATCGTCGCCGCGAACGCGACAACGCGTAATTAGCGCTGGCGAAAGATAAGCTCGGAGAAGTAAGAAAATGTTGCAGCCAAAGCGTACTAAGTACCGCAAGCAGTTCAAGGGCCGCATCAAGGGCGTTGCCAAGGGCGGTTCCGACCTTGCCTTCGGCGAATTCGGCCTGAAGGCTCAGGAGCCGAACCGCGTTAACGCTCGTGAGATCGAAGCGGCCCGCCGCGCGATCACGCGTTACATGAAGCGCGCCGGTCGTGTTTGGATCCGCGTGTTCCCGGACGTTCCGGTAACCGCAAAGCCTACCGAAGTCCGTATGGGTAAGGGTAAGGGTTCCGTGGAATACTGGGCATGCAAGGTCAAGCCCGGTCGTATGATGTTCGAGATCGACGGTGTCTCCGAGGAAATCGCGCGTGAAGCGCTTCGCCTCGGCTCGGCCAAGCTCTCGGTCAAGACGCGCTTTGTACAGCGCATCGCAGAGTAAGGAGAAGGCACGATGAAAGCCGAAGAAGTACGCGGCCTCACGGCCGACCAGCTCAAGGACAAGCTTGCCGACCTGAAGAAGGAGCAGTTCAACCTGCGCTTCCAGAAGGCGACCGGCCAGCTCGAAAAGTCCTCGCGCATCGATGAAGTTCGCAAGGACATCGCCCGCGTGAAAACCATTGCTCGCCAGAAGGCGGCGGAAGCAAAGGCGTAAAGGAAGAAAAACATGCCGAAGCGCATTCTGCAGGGCGTCGTCGTTGGCGACAAGAACGAGAAGACTGTCGTAGTTCGCGTTGAGCGTCGTTTTGCTCACCCGCTGCTCCAGAAGACCGTTCGTCGTTCCAAGAAGTACAAGGCCCACGACGAAAACAATCAGTACAAGATCGGCGATATCGTCTCCATCGAGGAGTGCGCACCGATCTCCAAGGACAAGCGCTGGACGGTTATTGCCGCCCAGGCCAAGTAAGAATTTTGCGCGAGGCCTTGCGTCTCGCGGAAATTTCTGTATGAAGCAGCGTCGGAACGCTCGAATGCCGGGCGTTCTTTTGCTTTAAGCGCACGGAAGGTCCCATCTGGGAAACCACCCTGGCAACGATCTATCCCGCGCTATTCAAGCTATTGCCGTGTTTTCGCTGTCCTCACGACGAGCGGCCGGTAGAGAATTTTCATAAGCCGGGAGAGGGGGCATTGCCCAACCATTCCGGTAGGAACAAGAAGGCGACCTGATATGATTCAGATGCAAACAAACCTCGACGTCGCGGATAATTCCGGCGCTCGTCGTGTCATGTGCATCAAGGTGCTGGGCGGCTCGAAGCGCAAGTATGCCTCGATCGGCGACGTCATCGTCGTTTCGATCAAGGAAGCTATTCCGCGCGGCCGTGTGAAGAAGGGTGACGTGATGAAGGCGGTTGTCGTTCGCACCGCCAAGGACATCCGTCGTCCGGATGGTTCTGTCATCCGCTTCGACACCAATGCAGCAGTCCTCATCGACAACAAAAAAGAGCCGATCGGCACCCGTATCTTCGGACCGGTTCCGCGCGAATTGCGTGCGAAGAACCACATGAAGATCATCTCGCTGGCTCCCGAAGTACTGTAAGGAGCGAGAGCGATGCAGAAGATTCGTAAGGGCGACAAGGTCGTCATGCTCGCAGGTAAGGACAAGGGCCGCACTGGCGAAGTCCTTCAGGTCCTGCCGAAGGAAGATCGCGCCGTCGTTCGCGGCGTAAACGTCGTAAAGCGCCACCAGCGCCAGACGCAGACCCAGGAAGCCGGGATTATTTCCAAGGAAGCTTCGGTCCACCTGTCCAACGTCTCGATTATCGACAAGGACGGCAAGCCGACCCGCGTCGGTTTCAAGGTTGTTGACGGCAAGAAGGTCCGCGTGGCCAAGCGTTCGGGAGAAGTGATCGATGGCTGAGGCAAAGTACGAGCCGCGGCTCAAGAAGGAATATGTCGAGCGGATCCGCAAGGCGATGCAGGAGAAGTTCTCCTACGCCAACGAGATGATGATCCCGAAGCTCGACAAGATCGTTATCAACATGGGTGTGGGCGAAGCCACGGCTGATTCCAAGAAGCCGACCGTTGCTGCCGCCGATCTGGCTGCCATCGCTGGCCAGAAGCCGGTCATCACCCGTGCACGCAACTCTATCGCTGGCTTCAAGGTCCGCGAAAACATGCCGATCGGCGCGAAGGTCACCCTGCGCGGCGCCCGCATGTACGAGTTCCTGGATCGCCTGGTCAACATCGCGCTTCCGCGCGTTCGCGACTTCCGCGGCCTGAACCCGAAGAGCTTTGACGGCCGTGGCAACTTCGCCATGGGCATCAAGGAGCACATTGTGTTCCCAGAAATCAACTACGACAAGGTTGATCAGATGTGGGGCATGGACATCATCGTTTGCACGACGGCAACGACCGACGACGAAGCTCGCGCGCTCCTCACGGAGTTCAGCTTCCCGTTCCGTCAGTAACCGTAACGACGAGCGTAGAAAAGGAACCTGACATGGCGAAGACAAGCGCAGTTGAAAAGAACAAGCGCCGCCGTAATACGGTCGCAAACCAGGCTGGCAAGCGTGCTGCCCTGAAGGCGATCATCATGAACCAGGCTCTTCCGATCGAAGAGCGGTTCAAGGCCTCGATCAAGCTGGCATCCCTGCCGCGCGACGGATCGAAGACCCGCATTCGCAACCGTTGCGAAGTGTCCGGTCGTCCGCGCGCTTATTACCGTAAACTGCGTATGTCGCGTATCGCGCTGCGCGAACTGGGCAATCTCGGCAAGGTGCCGGGCATCGTCAAGTCGAGCTGGTAAGGAGCAGGTTAGATGACAATGACTGATCCGTTGGGCGATATGCTCACCCGTATCCGTAACGGCGCTTCGCGTCGCAAGTCGTCGGTTTCGACGCCTGCTTCCAAGCTCCGTGCACGTGTTCTCGATGTTCTCCAGTCCGAAGGCTACATCCGTGGCTATTCCGTCGTCGATTTCGGCAACGGCAAGTCCGAGCTGAACATCGAACTGAAGTACTATGAAGGCGCATCGGTGATCCGTGAGATCGGCCGTGTGTCCAAGCCGGGCCGCCGGGTTTATGTCTCGGTCAAGTCCATTCCGCAGGTCGCGAACGGCCTCGGCATCACCATCCTTTCGACCCCGAAGGGCGTGATGGCCGATCACCAAGCTCGCGAACAGAACGTTGGTGGCGAGGTTCTCTGCTCTGTCTTCTAAGACAGCGCAGGGTCTCCATAGCGAACAGACAGGATTGAAACATGTCTCGTATCGGTAAGAAGCCCGTTCAGGTACCTGCTGGGATCACGGCTACGGTCGATGGCCAGAAGGTTACTGCTAAGGGCCCGAAGGGCGAACTGTTTTTCGTCGCAAACGACGAAATCAGCCTCAAGCTCGAAAACAATGCGGTCGTCGTAACGCCGCTTTCCCAGACGAAGGAAGCTCGTTCGAAGTGGGGCATGTCCCGCACGATGATCGAAAACATCTTCAAGGGCGTTAAGGACGGCTTCGAGCGCAAGCTCGAAATCAACGGCGTTGGTTACCGTGCCTCCCTGCAGGGCAAGAACCTGCAGCTGGCGCTTGGTTTCAGCCACGACGTGGTCTACGAACCGCCGCAGGGCATCACGATCGCTGTACCGAAGCCGACGGAAATCGTCGTCACCGGCATCAACAAGCAGCAGGTCGGTCAGGTCGCCGCCGAGATCCGCGAATACCGCGGTCCGGAGCCCTACAAGGGCAAGGGCGTCAAGTATGCCGAAGAGCGGATTGTCCGCAAAGAAGGCAAGAAGAAGTAAGGATCACGCGAAATGGCTAGCAGGAAAGAAGCACTTGCACGTCGTGCCAACCGCGTGCGCCGTCATCTCAAGTCGGTGGCCAATGGCCGTCCGCGCCTGTCGGTTCATCGCTCGTCGAAGAACATTTACGCTCAGGTTATCGACGATGTTGCCGGCAAGACCCTTGCCGCTGCATCGACGCTCGACAAGGATCTGCGCGGTTCTCTGAAGACCGGTGCTGACACCGCAGCAGCTGCCCTCGTTGGCAAGCTTGTTGCAGAGCGCGCTTCGAAGGCAGGCGTCACCGAGGTCGTATTCGACCGTGGCGCCTTCATCTATCACGGCCGCATCAAGGCCTTGGCAGATGCAGCCCGCGAAGGCGGTCTGACCTTCTAATAGTTTCCGGCCGAAGCTTTCATAGTCTTCGGCCGGATTTCACCGGACCGCAAATCGTTCCCCAGAGGAAGCCGATGCGGTCCTCATTTTGTTTGCCGATTGCACCCGGAAAAGAAAAAGGAAGAGGACAATGGCACAGGAAAGAAGGCCACAGCGGGAAGACCGCCAGAGCCGCGAAGAGCGCGATAGCGAATTCGTCGACAAGCTTGTCGCGATCAACCGCGTCGCCAAGGTCGTAAAGGGCGGCCGTCGTTTTGGTTTCGCAGCACTCGTCGTCGTTGGCGACCAGAAGGGCCGCGTAGGCTTCGGCCATGGCAAGGCGCGCGAAGTGCCGGAAGCCATCCGCAAGGCAACCGAAGCAGCCAAGCGCGAACTGATCTTCGTACCGCTGCGTGACGGCCGTACGCTGCATCACGACGTCCATGGCCGTCATGGCGCCGGCAAGGTTCTGCTGCGCTCGGCCAAGGTCGGTACCGGCATCATCGCCGGCGGTCCGATGCGCGCCGTTTTCGAAACGCTCGGCGTCCACGACGTCGTTGCCAAGTCGACCGGTTCCTCGAACCCCTACAACATGGTTCGCGCTACCTTCGACGCTCTGAAGCACCAGGTTCACCCGAAGGACATCGCAGCTCAGCGCGGCATCAAGTATGCTACGCTCCAGGCTCGCCGTGCCGCTTCTGGCAACGCCTCTGAAGAATAAGAGGAGCTGACCAATGGCCAAGGCTACCAAGAAGGCTGAAGCGAAGACTGTTACGATCGAACAGATCGGCAGCCCGATTCGCCGTCCGGACGTCCAGCAGCGCACGCTGATCGGTCTCGGACTGAACAAGATGCACCGTCGCCGCACGCTGGAAGACACTCCGGCCGTTCGTGGCATGATCCGTGCAGTCCAGCATCTCGTTCGCGTCGTCGACGAGAAGTGAGTCCGGAGTAACGCTCATGAAACTCAATGAAATTAAAGATAACGAAGGCTCTACCCATAGCCGCAAGCGTCTTGGCCGTGGTATCGGCTCGGGCTCCGGCAAGACCGGTGGTCGCGGTGTAAAGGGTCAGAAGTCCCGTTCGGGTGTCGCCATCAACGGCTTCGAAGGTGGTCAGATGCCCATCTACCGTCGCCTGCCGAAGCGCGGCTTCAACAACATCTTCGCAGCCGACTACGTCGTCGTATCGCTGGCACGCATCCAGGCTGCCGTCGATGCCGGCAAGCTCGACGCGAAGGTAACCGTTGATGCAGCTGCCCTGAAGGCTGCCGGCGTCATCCGCCGCGCCAAGGACGGCGTTCGCGTTCTCGCCGACGGCGAGCTCAAGGCCAAGATCACGCTCGAAGTTGCAGGCGCTTCCAAGCCTGCCGTCGAGAAGATCGAAAAGGCTGGCGGCAAGGTAACGCTTCTTTCTGCCGCAGCGGCAGAATAATAAACTCATGATATATCGCCCGGGGTGCTTCACACCGGGCGATTTTGCTCCCATATGTGAGCCTCACAAAAACCTGCTTGGACGCATCCGCGTCGAGACGGTAAGACTGAAAACGAGGGTGAGGCATAGGGTTGCGCCAGCGATCCGTCCGAAGCCCGGTTTTTAAAAGAAATTCATACTGATTCCGGTGCCGGCCGACTCGAGAGCGCCCGGAATTGGTAGCGCGGAGAAACGCATGGCTTCTGCAGCGGAACAACTGGCTTCGAACCTCAATTTTTCGACCTTCGCCAAAGCCGAGGATCTTAAGAAGCGCCTGTGGTTCACACTGGCAGCTCTCCTCGTCTACCGGTTGGGTACCCATATTCCGCTTCCGGGCCTCAATCCCCAGGCATACGCCCAGGCCTTCCAGGGTCAGGCTGGCGGCATTCTCGGCCTCTTCAACATGTTCTCGGGCGGTGCCGTACAGCGCATGGCGATCTTCGCGCTCGGCATCATGCCCTACATCTCCGCTTCGATCATCGTGCAGCTCATGACCTCGGTCGTGCCGGCGCTCGAAAACTTGAAGAAGGAAGGTGAGCAGGGCCGCAAGATCATCAACCAGTACACCCGCTACGGCACGGTCATCCTCGGCGCGCTCCAGGCTTACGGTATTGCCGTTGGTCTCGAGAGCGGCAACGGCCTTGTTGTCGATCCGGGCTGGTTCTTCAAGATTTCGACCGTTCTGACGCTGCTCGGCGGTACCATGTTCCTGATGTGGCTCGGTGAGCAGATCACCTCGCGCGGCATCGGTAACGGCATTTCGCTGATCATCTTCGCAGGCATTGCCGCCGGTCTTCCGACCGCTCTTGCAGGTACTCTGGAACTCGGCCGTACGGGTGCGCTGTCGACGACGCTCATCCTGGCCGTCATCGTCGTCGCAATCGCAGTCATTGCCATCATCGTCTTCGTTGAACGTGCGCAGCGCCGTCTGCTCATCCAGTATCCGAAGCGCCAGGTCGGCAACCGCATGTTCCAGGGCGATACCTCGCACCTGCCGCTGAAGCTGAACACTTCGGGCGTCATCCCGGCTATCTTTGCTTCTTCGCTGCTGCTTCTGCCGGCGACGCTCGCAGGCTTTGCCAGCACGACGGCGATGCCCGCCTGGGCGACGTCCATCGTTGCAGCACTTGGCCACGGCCAGCCGCTTTACATGGTGCTCTATGCGGCTCTCATCGCCTTCTTTGCCTTTTTCTACACGGCCATCGTCTTCAACCCGAAGGACACGGCCGATAACCTGAAGAAGCATGGCGGTTTCATCCCTGGCATCCGCCCGGGCGATCGCACTGCCGAATATATCGACTACGTGCTGACCCGTATCACGGTGATCGGCGCTATCTATCTCGTCTTCGTCTGCATCCTGCCTGAGATTCTGGTGTCGCAAACCGGCATCCCATTATCCCTTGGTGGGACTTCGCTTTTGATCGTGGTTAGCGTAACTCTTGATACGGTGGCACAGATCCAGGGCCATCTGATCGCACAGCAGTACGAAGGCCTGATCAAGAAATCGAAGCTGCGTGGAGGAAAGAGGGGGCGATGAGACTTATACTTTTGGGGCCGCCGGGCGCGGGTAAGGGGACCCAGGCCCAGCGGATCGTGGAAAGGCATGGCATTCCGCAGCTTTCCACGGGTGACATGCTGCGCGCCGCCGTTCAGGCCGGTACTGAAGTCGGCAAGCGCGCCAAGGCTGTCATGGACGCCGGAAACCTGGTCTCGGACGAGATTGTCAATGCCATCGTCTCCGAACGAATCGATCAGCCCGATTGCGCCAACGGCTTCATCCTCGACGGCTTCCCGCGCACGCTCGTGCAGGCAGATGCCACAGAGGTGATGCTGAAGGCCAAGGGTCTCGATCTTTCGGTCGTCATCGAATTCCGTGTCGACGACAAGGAACTGGTCCGCCGCGTGGCAGGCCGTTACTCCTGCGCCCAGTGCGGCACCGTCTATCACGACTCGGACAAGATCCCGGTCAAGGAAGGCGTCTGCGACAAGTGCGGTTCGACCCATTTCAAGCGTCGCCCTGATGATAATGCCGAGACCATGACCAAGCGTCTCGAGGTCTACTACAAGGAAACCTCGCCGCTGATCGGCTACTATTATGCCAAGGGCAAACTGAAGTCCGTGGATGGCATGGCCGAAATCGATCAGGTTACTACCGAGATCGAACGCATTCTTTCCAAGCTTTAAAGCTTTGAAAATAAACTTCGCGGGAGCGGTTGCTTTTTTGCACTGATTCCGCTAAACCGCGCCAACTCGCGACATTCCCTGCGATCGGCGCGGATTTCCCGAAGGAAATCCGGGTTCGATCGTTTTGTGATGTTACGAACCCGGATTTAATCGAGCGGCCTCTGGCTGCATAACGAAGCCCTATTGCCGGATGGCAACTGGAATGCAAGGAGAACAGGCGTGGCACGTATCGCTGGCGTCAACATCCCGACTGCAAAGCGCGTCGTCATCGCGCTGACCTACATTCACGGGATTGGATCGAAATTCGCGCAGGAAATCGTCGAGAAGGTCGGGATCCCGGCTGATCGCCGCGTTCATCAGCTCACGGATGCTGAAGTCCTTCAGATCCGCGAAACCATCGACCGTGACTATCAGGTCGAAGGTGACCTTCGTCGCGAAACCTCGATGAACATCAAGCGCCTGATGGACCTCGGCTGCTACCGCGGCCTGCGTCACCGTCGTGGCCTTCCGGTCCGTGGTCAGCGCACGCACACCAATGCCCGTACCCGCAAGGGTCCGGCAAAGGCGATCGCTGGTAAGAAGAAGTAATTTCCGGGAAACCGGGATGGGGAGGCTGGCGGTCTGCGCCGGCCTCTTTTGAGTTTGGAGCGGGGTCATATAGGCGCCGTTCCGGTGTAGCCGCTGGGATTACGGCGGTGAAGAGATCCAAGAAAGGAATACCATGGCTAAGGAAGCCGTCCGCGTTCGCCGTCGCGAACGTAAGAATATCTCGTCGGGTGTCGCTCACGTCAACTCGACCTTCAACAACACGATGATCACCATCACCGACGCGCAGGGCAACGCGATTGCTTGGTCGTCTGCTGGCGCCAAGGGCTTCAAGGGCTCGCGTAAGTCGACCCCGTTCGCTGCCCAGATTGCTGCCGAAGACTGCGCCAAGAAGGCTCAGGAACATGGCATGAAGTCGCTGGAAGTCGAAGTCTGCGGCCCGGGTTCCGGCCGTGAATCGGCTCTGCGCGCGCTCCAGGCTGCCGGTTTCATGATCACGTCCATCCGCGACGTGACCCCGATCCCGCACAATGGCTGCCGTCCGCGCAAGAAGCGCCGCGTCTGATCATCGCTATCGTCACTGGTGAGCGCCTCAGCGCTCCCGGTGGTTTTCAAGCTCGGTTGTCACGATTGGATGGTGGCAACGAACGGAAGGCAAAATTATGATTCAGAAGAACTGGCAGGAATTGATCAAGCCGAACAAGGTGGAGTTCTCTTCGAGCTCGCGTACCAAGGCGACTCTCGTTGCAGAGCCGCTTGAGCGCGGTTTCGGCCTCACCCTCGGCAACGCGCTGCGCCGCGTTCTGCTCTCCTCTCTGCGCGGTGCCGCTGTTACGGCCGTGCAGATCGACGGCGTGCTGCATGAATTCTCCTCAATCCCGGGCGTTCGCGAGGACGTTACGGACATCGTGCTCAACATCAAGGAAATCGCCATCAAGATGGATGGCGACGATGCCAAGCGCATGGTCGTGCGCAAGCAGGGTCCAGGTGTTGTAACGGCTGGTGACATCCAGACGGTCGGTGATATCGAAATCCTCAACCCCGAGCATGTCATCTGCACGCTCGACGAGGGTGCCGAGATCCGCATGGAGTTCACCGTCAACAACGGCAAGGGCTACGTTCCGGCTGAGCGCAATCGTGCGGAAGATGCTCCGATCGGTCTCATCCCGGTGGACAGCCTCTATTCGCCGGTCAAGAAAGTGTCCTACAAGGTTGAAAACACCCGCGAAGGACAGGTTCTCGACTACGACAAGCTGACCATGTCCATCGAAACCGATGGGTCTATCTCCGGCGAAGATGCCGTCGCTTTCGCGGCACGCATCCTGCAGGACCAGCTTGGCGTCTTCGTCAATTTCGACGAACCGCAGAAGGAAACCGAAGAAGAGGCAGTCACCGAACTGGCCTTCAATCCGGCGCTCCTCAAGAAGGTGGACGAGCTCGAACTGTCCGTTCGTTCGGCAAACTGCCTGAAGAACGACAATATCGTCTACATCGGCGACCTCATTCAGAAGACCGAAGCAGAAATGCTCCGCACCCCGAACTTTGGTCGCAAGTCGCTCAACGAAATCAAGGAAGTTCTCGCTTCCATGGGCCTGCACCTCGGCATGGAAGTGCCTGCATGGCCGCCCGAGAACATCGAAGATCTCGCCAAGCGTTACGAAGACCAGTATTAAGAAACAAAAAGGCAGGCTTTTTACGGCTGCCTTTCCCCGTCAAACAGCAGGCCTATCGCCTGCATGTGCCAGGAAACGGCAGGCCCAGTTAGCGTAAGGGCACCTGCATTAAAGGAGAATAGCAATGCGCCATGGTAAAGCCGGCCGCAAGCTGAATAGAACTGCAAGCCACCGCAAGGCGATGTTCGCCAACATGGCGGCTTCGCTCATCACCCACGAGCAGATCGTCACGACCCTGCCGAAAGCCAAGGAAATCCGTCCGATCGTCGAGAAGCTCGTCACCCTCGGCAAGCGCGGCGACCTGCACGCTCGCCGCCAGGCGATCTCGCAGATCAAGGATGCTGTCGTCGTCAACAAGCTGTTCGACACGATCGCCTCCCGTTACGCAACCCGCAATGGCGGCTACCTGCGTATCATGAAGGCTGGCTTCCGTCAGGGCGACAATGCTGCTCTCGCCGTCATCGAATTCGTTGACCGCGACACCTATGCAAAGGGCGCAGCCGACAAGGCACGCGTCGCTGCTGAAGAGCAGTCTGTCGCTGCCTAAGATTTTCCGGTTACGGAAACAGGAAAGCTGGGCTTTGCCCGGCTTTTTTCGTTTGTGCGTTTGAGCCCGCTTCTGTTCAAGCTTTGTCAAGCTGCTGATTGATCATGGCTTCGATATTGTAGCCATCGGGATCGAGAATAAAGCAGGCATAATAATCGGGCGCGTAGTCCGGGCGCGAGCCAGGTGCGCCATTGTCCTGCGCGCCGGCTGCCAGAGCGCTTTGATAGAACGCATCGACTTCAGCCCTGTTCTTGGCCCGAAACGCGACGTGGATGCGCGTCAGAGACGGGGCGCTATCGGCCTGCTGGATTTCGAACAGGCAGCCATTGCCGATATCGAAGGCCCAGAAAACGTTCTCCTTCCCGAAGGACAATGTGTATCCCAAGGGTGCGAAGGCTCTTTCGTAAAAGAGCCTACTCTTTGTGAGATCGCTTACAGCGACGGTGATATGGTCAATCAAGCTTGGCGCTCCTTACGAGCTGACAGGGATGGCGAGATAAAGCCGGTCCGGCGTTCGCTCCACGCATGTCCTGGTTCTCTGCCCGTTTTCGGAAATTCACTCAGGCACGTGGATCTTGTGTTTGATATGCTTAAGGTTCGCAACGATCGTAAAGGTCATGATCACCAGCAGGCACCACGAACTCCATTTGCCGATATGCACGGTCGACCACGCGCCGATCTGGTTTGGATAGCGCCACACTCCGAAGAAGGTGCTGATATTCTCTGCGAGCCAGATGAAGAAGCCGATCAGGACGAAGGCGAGAAGCAGGGGCATCTTGCGGTCTTGATCATAGGGCCTGAAGATGACCGTGGTGCGCGCATAAAGACCGAGCGTGCAGGCGGCGATGTACCAGCGATAATCGCCGATATAGTGGTGGGTGAAGAAGTTGGCGTAGATCGCCAATGCCGTGAGCCCGGCCATCCAGTAGGATGGATGGTGTCTCACACGCAGATCAAACAGGCGCCAGGCCTGGATGACATAGCTGCCGACGGCCGCGTACATGAAGCCGGAAAAGAGCGGGACGCCGAAAAGCTTCGTATAGGCGAAATCCGGATAGCTCCAGGACTGGATGCTGCCGGAAGTCTTGAAGACCTCCAATGCAAAACCGACCACATGGAAGACGGAGATCGCCTTCAACTCATCGATGGTTTCGAGTTTTGTCCAGACCATCCAGGCCTGGATTGCAAGAGCGATAATCAGCAGCAGATCGTAGCGCGGGATACCGACAAGGCCTGCACGCGGCACCAGAAAAACCGACAGAAAAAACAGCCCCGCGAAGAGGCAGGCCCGGGCTTCCTTGATGCCGAAATAGAAGAATTCGACGACGAAGCGTTCGATGCCATTGCGCGGAAGATCGGCCGGTCGGTCGATCAGATGCTTGTCCAGTAGAGGGAGCAATCCTTGAAGCGCGGCAACTTTCGGCATGTTCTTGCGAGTGATCCCGAGACTCGTTTCGAAGCAGTAGGAAGCTATCAGGCTCGGTTACGCTAGGACAGCACCAGCTTGATAATTTGCTGCTTCGCGATTAGGCGTTCAAATCAGTTGAGATCATGGTGGTCGATTGCAATTGAGCAGAGTGATTCAAGGCTGGCAGTTGCAGCGCCTCGCGGCCCTATTCCTGATCATCATTTCCGGCCTGATGCTCAGGCGCTTCGGCTACTCCGTCGATCTGCCCTTCGTCGTCGTCAAATATAGTGGTTCGCTGCTTTGGGGATCGATGGTGTATTTCCTGCTGGCATTTGCTGTTGGAGGCCTTGGTGCAAGAATTCGGCCTGCAGGAATTGCCATCATCGCATGCGCTATCTCCATATGCGTCGAGCTGTTCCGGCTCTACCACACCCCCTGGCTCGATGCCTTCAGATTGACGACCGCAGGCGCCTTGCTGCTTGGGCGGGTATTCTCGCTCTGGAATATTGTCGCATACGCTTTCGGAATAGCGGCGGCCTATGGGCTTGATCCGGCGCGCAGGCAATCATCGCCTTTGAGGTCTTAACGCGGCTTTACGAAGCCGATGAAGCCACGGCGCGGCCGCCACGTTCTCGTCCTTGCCCCTTCTTCCGGCTCCGCCCGATCGGCTTGTAGGAGCGATAGAGGATCAGCGCGATGATCAGGCCGACATAGACATACTGTTCGAGATCGAGGATCTTCGTGGACAGTGCAAAATGCAGCGCGGCACAGGCACCGATGATGTAGATGAGGCGATGCAGCCAGATCCAGTTCTTGCCGAGCCGGCGGATCGAGAAATTATTGGACGTGACTGCGAGCGGTACCAGCATCGCCAGTGCGCCCATGCCGAACATGATGAAGGGGCGCTTCACCACATCGTTGATGACGGCCGCGATATCAAGCGCCTGATCGAGCACCATGTAGACGGTGAAATGCATCAATGCGTAGTAGAAGGTCAGAAGGCCGAGCGCGCGGCGATAACGCAGATAGTTCCAGCCGAGGAGATCGCGGGCAGGGGTAACGGCAAGCGTCAGGATCAGGAAACGGATGGTCCAGATGCCCAGGAAAAGCTCGAAGGTTTTCACGGGATCGGCGCCGAGTTGATCCGTCGCGCCGAGATAGAAATACCAGGCGGCGGGCACGAGCCCGACGACATAGAGCAGCCATACGGACGCCGGCTGCCAGCGCTTCGGAATGGCGAGCGAAAACGCCGTCATCAGAAATTGACCCTCAGATCCATGCCGTCATAAAGGCTGGCAACTTGGTCGGCATAGCCGTTGAAGGGCAGGGTGGGGTGGCGGTTGGCACCGAAGAAACCGCTTTCGCCGATGCGCCGCTCGGTCGCCTGGCTCCAGCGCGGATGGTCGACTGCCGGATTGACGTTGGCATAGAAGCCGTATTCCTGCGGGTTTGTCACCTGCCAGGTATTCTTGGGCTGCTGATCGGTGAGCGTGATGCGCACGATCGACTTGATGCCTTTGAAACCATACTTCCATGGCACGACGAGGCGCACCGGCGCGCCATTCTGATTGGGCAGCGTTTTGCCATAGAGCCCGACGGCGAGCAGCGTCAGCGGGTGGCGTGCCTCGTCCATGCGCAAGCCCTCGACATAGGGCCAGTTCAGCGACTGGAAGATGCCGGCCTGGCCGGGCATCTCCTCGGGGCGCACGACGGTCTCGAAGGCGACATATTTGGCGCTGCCCAGCGGCTCTACCTTGTCTAAAAGTGAAGCAAGCGGAAAGCCGTTCCACGGAATGACCATCGACCAGGCTTCCACGCAGCGCATGCGATAGACGCGTTCCTCGATCGGGAGCTCCTTCATCAGTGCCTCGATATCGAAGGTGCCGGGCTTGTTGACCATGCCGTCGACCTTGATCGTCCAGGGCAGCGGCTTGAACTTGCCGGAAAGTGCTGCGGGATCACCTTTGTCGAGCCCGAATTCGTAGAAATTATTGTAGGTGGTCACGTCCTTGAGCGGCGTCAGCTTCTCATCGACCGTGTACTTGCTCTTGACGGTCGTAAGCGCCGCCGCACTCGCCTTGCCGGCGCCGTAGAGGGCGATCGCGCCAAACGTCGCAGCGCCGAGAAATTCCCGGCGCTTCAGGTAAATCTCGCGCGGCGTAATTTCCGAGGAGCGGATTTTGGGCGGACGATAGGCTGGCATATCGAATTCCTCCTGGGCGGGGCGGCCCGTGTGAATCTTTAGACGCAGATAGCGCGCTTTGGATCAGTGTGTATGCCTTGAATCTTAGGGACGAAAAGCCAATTTTTTGTGTTCGTCCGTGATGGAATAGACCGTAACAAAAGTGCCCTAGTATCCGTATATGCCTGATGGTGCCGCCCGTACCGCTTTGGGCATTCCCGGTAGTGACAGCTTGGGCCGATTGGATTAGGACAATTCCAAAAAGCAGCGACTGCCCGGCCTTCGCAAATCCTTTGCCGCCCCGCATCGCCAGACAATTCCTGGATATTGAGGAAGACACCGATGCCAGCTTATCGTTCCAGAACCACGACCCACGGCCGCAACATGGCGGGCGCGCGCGGCCTTTGGCGCGCCACGGGCATGAAGGATTCGGATTTCGGCAAGCCGATCATCGCTGTGGTGAACTCCTTCACGCAGTTTGTCCCTGGGCACGTCCATCTCAAGGATCTCGGCCAGCTCGTCGCCCGTGAAATCGAAGCGGCCGGTGGCGTTGCCAAGGAGTTCAACACGATCGCCGTCGATGACGGTATCGCCATGGGTCACGACGGCATGCTCTATTCGCTGCCCTCGCGTGAGCTGATCGCCGACAGCGTCGAATACATGGTCAATGCCCACTGCGCCGACGCCATGGTCTGCATCTCCAATTGCGACAAGATCACCCCCGGCATGCTGATGGCCTCGCTGCGCCTCAACATACCCACGGTCTTCGTATCCGGCGGCCCGATGGAGGCCGGCAAGGTCGTCCTGCATGGCAAGACCCATGCGCTCGACCTCGTCGATGCTATGGTCGCTGCTGCCGACGACAAGATCTCCGATGAAGACGTCAAGATCATCGAGCGTTCGGCCTGTCCGACCTGCGGTTCATGCTCCGGCATGTTTACCGCAAACTCCATGAACTGCCTGACGGAAGCGCTCGGCCTCTCGCTGCCCGGCAACGGTTCGACGCTTGCAACGCACGCCGACCGCAAGCGCCTCTTCGTTGAGGCCGGCCACCTGATCGTCGATCTTGCTCGCCGTTATTACGAGCAGGAGGATGAGAAGACCCTGCCGCGCGTGATTGCCTCGAAGCAGGCTTTCGAGAATGCCATGGCCCTCGATATCGCCATGGGCGGCTCCACCAACACCGTTCTGCACATTCTGGCGGCTGCGCACGAGGGCGAGGTGGATTTCACCATGGCCGACATCGACGCGCTGTCGCGCCGCGTTCCCTGCCTTTCCAAGGTTGCGCCGGCCAAGTCCGACGTTCACATGGAAGACGTTCATCGCGCTGGCGGCATCATGTCGATCCTGGGCGAGCTCGATAAGGGCGGCCTTCTCAACCGCGACTGCCCGACGGTTCATGCCGAAACGCTGGGTGACGCTATCGATCGTTGGGACATCACCCGCACCAACAGCGAGACCGTCCGCAAGTTCTATCGCGCGGCTCCCGGCGGCATCCCGACACAGGTCGCCTTCAGCCAGGAAGCTCGCTGGGACGAACTCGATACCGACCGCGTCGGCGGCGTCATTCGCTCGGTCGAGCATCCTTTCTCCAAGGATGGTGGCCTTGCAGTTCTCAAGGGCAATCTGGCGGTCGACGGCTGCATCGTGAAGACGGCCGGCGTCGATGAGTCCATCCTGAAATTCTCCGGACCGGCCAAGGTTTTCGAAAGCCAGGATGCCGCCGTCAAGGGCATTCTCGGCAACGAGGTTGTGGCCGGCGATGTCGTCGTCATCCGCTATGAAGGCCCGAAGGGCGGCCCAGGCATGCAGGAAATGCTCTATCCGACGAGCTACCTGAAGTCGAAGGGCCTCGGCAAGGCTTGCGCGCTGATCACCGACGGCCGCTTCTCCGGCGGCACTTCCGGTCTCTCGATCGGCCATGCTTCGCCGGAAGCTGCCAACGGTGGCGTCATCGGTCTCGTGCGCCAGGGCGACATGATCGACATCGATATTCCGAACCGTACGATCAGCCTGCGTGTCAGCGATGCGGAACTTGCTGCCCGCCGCGCCGAGCAGGACCAGAAGGGCTGGCATCCGGCCGAGCCGCGCAAGCGCAATGTTTCGACCGCGCTCAAGGCCTATGCGGCCTTTGCAACCAGCGCCGACCGCGGCGCCGTTCGCGATCTGAACGCGCGATAAGCCGACTTATTGGAGATTAGTTGGAGCCCCTGATTACAAATCAGGGGCTCTTTCATTTTCAGAGATGCCGCGTTTCGGCCGGCACGGTCCACCAGCTATTGTTTCTGCCGTCGAAATATTGCACTGGCGCTTCCGCAAGCTCTGCGGGATCGAGATCGTCCAGGCAGGCGAGATTGATCGAGACATAGGCGCCGCCGACCGCCTCGACATAACCGTCGCCATAGGCTGGCACCCCGCAATTAGCGCAGAAGCGGTGATGGCCGGAGAAGGTGCCGAACTGATAATCGCTGATGCCGGTCTCCTCGCATAGAAGGCGGAAATCCTCGGGCTTGATATTGGCGCCCCAGTAGCGGCGCTTCCAGCAGATCGAGCAATTGCACTTTCCGGTTCCGGCCTGAAGGTCGATATCGGCCTCGTAGCGGATCCGGCCGCAATGGCAGCTTCCGTGATAGGTCTTCTTCATGTGCTCCTCCTTGCGTGCTGTTGCAGTATATGACAACATATTGTCATTATTAACACATGACAATATGTTGTCAAGATGATGAGAAAACGTACGCCTGATGGCGATGCATTTGCTACCCTTTCCATTTCGGTGATCCGCCTTTCCGCCCACTTGCAGGCCGAAGGCGATGCGCTCGCCAAACCTGCAGGGCAGACCAGCGCGCGCTGGCAGGTGCTTGCTGCAGCCGACCACGCGCCGATGTCGGTTGCTGATGCAGCGCGTGCGCTCGGTCTTGCCCGCCAGGGCGTGCAGCGCATCGCCGATCTTCTGGAAGGAGAGGGGCTGATTACCTACCGCGCCAACCCGGTCCACCAGCGTGCCAAGCTGATGGAGCTGACCGGTGCGGGGAAGAGGGCGCTTGCCGATATCTCCGCCCGCCAGGCCGTCTGGGCAAACGAACATGGCGCTACCTATGGCGAGGAACGTCTGCGCCAGGCCGCAAGCCTCATCAACGAGATGATTGCCGATTTCCAGGGCGGCCGGGGAGATCAAGACTGAACCCTCAGAGGGGCCGATTGATGTTCTTGTAGGTCTCGCCGAGCTGCTTCAACCGTTCCTGATAGGCAGCACCAATGCAGGCAGCATCCGCGCTACAGGCCTGCCGCTTCTTCAGCCACGCGGTCTGCTCGTCCTGCAGCGTACCGCGCGCGCCCATGGCCAGCAGTCCCGACAGCAGCTCGAAGGTCGTCACCATCTTCACATCAGCGTCGTTGAGCGAGCGGTTCTCACAGATCACCTTCTCATCCGGCTGCAGCTCCTTTGCCTCGCAGTTGAAGCTCGCTGCCTGCGCGCCTTGTGGTGCAAACGTGAGAAGCGTGGCGCAGGCCGCGGCTAATAGGATAGTGGTCTTCATGGTCTCTCCTACTGCAAGGACACTCTGTTTCGGTCTCACGGCAAAGATGATGCAGGTCCGTTTTACGGCAAGGATCAAGCCCGTCCGCCTGGCTTCAAAGCATTGTCCCTGCATGGTGACTGTACCCTGCTTTTGAGCTTAGATATCAGTAACCTGCTTGATTTTCCTGATTCAAATTCCCAAATCCATGATGCCTCGATCTTCCATGCTTCCGCCCTCTTTCCTTTCTAGCGTCGGGCGCTACAACATTTTCTCGAGAGCATTTCAAAAGGATTCCCATGCAAGGCCTGTTCAAACACGCCTCCGTTTCTTTTCTGGCATTGACGCTTCTGCTTCCGGCAGCCGCCGAAGCACAAACCAAGACCGTGCCGGAAAGCCAGATGCAGATGCAGCTTTCCTTCGCGCCGCTGGTCAAGCAGACCTCGGGTGCCGTCGTGAATGTCTACGCCGAAAAGACTGTCCAGCGTCAGTCACCCTTTGCCGGTGACCCTTTCTTCGAACAGTTCTTCGGCCAGCAGATGCCGAACCGTTCCGAGAAGCAGTCTTCACTCGGCTCCGGTGTCATCGTCGAGGCGAACGGCACCGTGGTGACCAACAATCACGTCGTCGAGGGCGCCGATGATATCAAGGTGGCACTGTCAGACGGTCGCGAATTCCCCTGCAAGGTGGTCCTGCGTGACGACCGCGTCGATCTCGCAGTGCTGAAGATCGACAGCAAGGCTGATTTCCCGGCGCTGCCGATCGGCAATTCCGATGCGGTGGAAGTGGGCGATCTGGTGCTGGCGATCGGCAATCCCTTCGGCGTCGGTCAGACCGTCACCAGCGGCATCGTTTCGGCGCTTGCCCGCAATCAGGTGGTCAAGAACGAGTTCGGCTTCTTCATCCAGACGGATGCCTCGATCAATCCCGGCAATTCCGGCGGCGCGCTGATGAACATGAAGGGCGAACTGATCGGTATCAACACGGCGATCTTCTCGCGCGGTGGCGGGTCGAACGGTATCGGCTTTGCCATTCCTGCCAATCTCGTCAAGGTCTTCCTCGCCTCGGCCGATTCAGGCGTCAAATCCTTCGAGCGGCCCTATATCGGTGCGAGCTTCGATCCGGTGACCTCTGAGGTCGCCGATGCGCTCGGCCTCAACAAGGCGCGTGGTGCGCTGATCGCCAAGGTCACAGCGGATAGCCCGGCAGCCAAGGCCGGCCTCAAGGCGGGTGAGGTCATCACCGCCGTCGATGGCGTCTCCGTGGAACATCCGGATGCGCTTCTCTATCGATTGACGACTGCCGGCCTCGGCAAGTCCGTGAACCTGACGGTCATGGAGAACGGGCGCGAGCAGCAGATAACGCTTGCCCTTGCCCGCGCACCGGAAACCCAGCCTCGCGATCAGCGCACGATCGGCGGACACACACCCTTTACCGGTGCGGTCGTGGAAAACCTTTCGCCGCGTGTGGCCGATGAACTGAGGATGCCGCTCGATTCGACGGGTGTGGTTATCTCCGATGTCGAGAGTGGGTCTCCTGCTTCCCGGCTCGGCTTCGAGCCGAAGGATATCATCGTTTCCATCAATGGGGCCGAAGTGAAAACCAGCCGCGACCTGCAGGAGATCGCCGATTCCGATCCCAGCCTCTGGCGGGTCGAGATCGAACGCGATGGTCAGCACATCAGGCAGTTCTTCCGATGAGTGATGACCTCTTCGCGCCGCGTGTTCCGGAAGAGGTCGCCAGCCGGCGGCCGCTCGCCGATCGCCTGCGGCCGAAGACGCTTGGCGATGTCACCGGTCAGGAACATCTGACCGGTGAGGATGGCGTTCTGCGTCGGATGATCGAGAGCGGCTCTCTCGGCTCCATGATCTTCTGGGGGCCGCCAGGAACCGGTAAGACGACGGTCGCGCGGCTTCTGTCGGGCGAGGCGGGCTTGGCGTTCGAACAGATCTCGGCGATCTTCTCCGGCGTTGCCGATCTCAAGAAGGTGTTCGAGGCCGCCCGAATGCGCCGCATGGATGGCCGCCAGACGCTGCTCTTCGTCGACGAGATCCATCGCTTCAACCGCGCCCAGCAGGACAGCTTCCTGCCGGTCATGGAGGATGGCACAGTCATCCTCGTCGGCGCGACGACTGAAAACCCGTCCTTCGAGCTCAACGCCGCTCTTCTGTCGCGTGCCCGGGTGCTGACCTTCAAATCGCATGACGAAGAGAGCCTCGAGGAATTGCTGAAACGTGCCGAGACGGTCGAGGGCAGGCTACTGCCGCTGACCGAGGACGCACGCGCCAGCCTGATCCGCATGGCTGATGGCGACGGCCGCGCAGTGCTGACGCTGGCTGAGGAAGTCTGGCGCGCCGCCCGCGAGCGCGAGACTTTCGATATCGAGGGCCTGACGCGCATCGTCCAGCGCCGGGCGCCTGTCTACGACAAGGCGCAGGACGGCCACTACAATCTGATCTCGGCGCTTCACAAGTCGGTCCGCGGGTCCGATCCCGATGCCGCTCTCTACTACCTTGCCCGCATGTTCGATGCCGGTGAGGATCCGCTCTATCTCGGCCGGCGGCTGGTGCGCATGGCGGTGGAAGATATTGGCCTTGCCGATCCGCAGGCGCTGGTGATCTGCAACGCCGCCAAGGATGCCTATGACTATCTCGGTTCGCCAGAAGGCGAGCTGGCGTTCGCGCAAGCCTGCGTCTATCTCGCGACCGCTCCGAAATCCAATGCTGTCTATACCGCCTTCAAGGCGGCGACGATCGCTGCCAAGCAGAATGGCTCGCTTCTGCCGCCGAAGCATATCCTCAACGCGCCGACGAAGCTGATGAAGGGCGAGGGATATGGCGAAGGCTACCGCTACGACCACGACGAGCCGGATGCCTTCTCGGGCCAGGATTATTTTCCCGAAAAGATGGGTCGCCAGACTTTTTACGATCCACCGGAACGCGGTTTCGAACGCGAGATCCGCAAACGGCTGGACTGGTGGGCAAAACTTCGCAAGGAGCGCAATCCGCGCTGAGGTCGGGTACGCTGATCTCAGGCGCGCTTCTGTGCAGCCGGAGCGGTAATCAGCTTGACGGAGGAGTCCGCCAGCCCGTGATGGCCTTCCATGTCGACGACGACATGCCAGTGGCCGCTTTCGGGGATGGCGAGCCTGACCGGCGATTTGCGCGCGACACCGCCGATATATTTGAAATCGAGCACTTCAGTGAACCGCTGGAAGTTCGGAGCCGTCATCAGCCGCACGTTGTTCACGGCGCTCAGAGACACCTCGACGATCGTTCCGGCGCGCTGTTCCTTGATATCGTAGTGGGTGAAGCGGAAGTTCGGTTTCGGCATTGGTCTCGCGGCACAAATAGTCTCTGCATGCGGGACTCTATCAGGATGGCAGTTAAGGAAAAGTTGGAAATCCTGGGCCTGGTGCCGTTCCCGCTGTTTCAAAATGGCAGGAACGGCACAGTATTTAGTGGATATTGCCGGTGTTACGCGCAAGAGGTGCAAAATCGAGCACTATGCCCGTTGCGGCACGGCAGATCTCATCGGGATTGTGGTTGCATTCTTCCGCGGCGAAATGAAGGGCCGCGGCTTCATTGATGAAGAGACCGCCGACGAGCCCCTCGCGGTCCTGGACGATCCAGCCGCCGCCCTTGGTGCGGCCGACTGTGAAGCGGGCCGGACGGGCGGTGAGGGGAGCCGAAATCTGTCGGCGTTGCTGTGCATTTGCCATTGTCGTGATCCTCGATCCGGCGCTTATTGGGAAATCAGGTGGAAGCTCATCTGCACGAGCCCGGCAAAGGCCATGACGGCGCCGAGCCGCGGTGCAGCGGCGACCATGCCGGCAAACAGCGGGTGGGAAGGATCGGCCGCAGCCGCGTGGGCACTCTCGCCACGTTGCAGTGGGTCAGTCTTGGCAGGCGTATCAGTCAGGCGTGACATCGTTTGTCCTTTCGAAGTCTAACTCAACCGCCGTTTGATAGTCGCGGCGGTGTCACGCTCATCAAGATAGATGCCGGCGGATAGGGTTTCCATTTGGCGCCGGAAACGAAAATATTAAAATCTCATAGGGATAGCGCCATGCACGCAGCGCTGCCGCCGATGAAGGGGGCAAGCGACTTGGCGATGGTAAAGCGGCTGTCGGCCTCAGTCGGTACAAGCGGAAGGCGAAGATCCGACGGCGTGCCGCGCAATATCTGCAACGCATATTTCAGCCGCGCAGGATCGCCCTCGTGACCGAGCGCAGTCACAACCGGCAGCAGCCTGTCGCTCAGCGCAAGTGCTGCGGATATGTAGCTCCCACAGGCCGCCTGCTGCAGCGACGTGACGAGCCGGGGAAGGATATTCGCGGCCGCAGAAACGATACCGTCGCCGCCGGAGAGATAAAAGGGCAGCGCGGTACCGTCATGGCCGGACAGGAAACGGAAGCGGTGTCGCAGTGCCGGCGGCATGTTGGCGAAGCGGGCAATATCCCCGGTCGCGTCGACGATGGCGACAATCGCTTCGAGTTCGGCAAGTCGCTCCAGCGTTTCCACCGTGAGGTCACTCGCCGTACGGGCGGGCGCATTCTCGATCAGAACAGGTAGATTGCTTGCCGCAGCGATTTGCTGGAAATGACGGAGAATGCCCTTCTGCCCTGGCTTGGAATAATAGGGCACGGTGATAAGCACAGCGCGGGCACCGCATTCTTCCGCATCCCGGATAAACGCGATCGTACTCTCGGTGCAATTGGTTCCGGCCGCGGCGATCACCGGAATACGGTCCGCCGCGGTCCGGATGCAGATGTCGAGCACCATGCGGCGTTCCTGCTGTGAAAGTGTCGGTCCTTCACCCGCCGCAGTGCAGATAGCGAGTCCATCGACCCCGCTCAGCACCTGCCATTCAACAAGAGCCTCCAATGCTGCGTGGTCGACCTCGCCGTCACGGAACGGCGTGACGAGCGCGGTGATCACGCCACCCAGGCGCAGTCTTCCTGCACTGTTCATGATGAGGCCTCAGAGCGAGCCGAGGATCACGTAGAGTTCCACGCAGGCGAGCACGATGCCGAAGATCATCAGCGCCTGGGCCGTGCGTTTCTCGCGCATCTGCCGCTTGCCACGCGTGATGCGGTAGGGGCGAAGCGGCAGGTATTGAGAGGACATGACATCTCGCATGGTAGTAACCTTTGCTGTTGAGGCGAAGGCTACTGCCGCCTCCGATAGGAAATCCATTCGGAGTAGAGATCGAGGATATAGGAATTGCATAAAGAGGCGGCGGTCAGCCGCCGCGCTGGTTTTCCTTGTCGAGCTGGGTCACCAGCGCTAGTACGACCTCCGACACAGGCGTCGGCACGTTAGCGGTGCGCCCGAGTGCGACGACCATGCCGACGAGCGGCACGATTTCCAGCGCCTTGCCGGCCAGCAGATCCTGCAGCATCGAGGTGCGCACCGGGCCGATGTGACGCGACTGCTGCAGCCTCTCCTCGATGGTGATGCTGAATTTCGCGCCGAGAGCGCTGCCGACGGCGCGCACTTCGTTCATGATCTTCCCAACCATGTGGAAAAGCGCAGGATTGGCCATGATGTCGGTCATCAAGGTCCGCGTCAGCGCGCTGATCGGGTTAAACGCCGCATTGCCCGTCAGTTTGCTCCAGATCTCGTCGCGAATGCGCGGCGTGGTCGAAACATTGAGGCCTGCCTTGGCAAAGAGGCCGGCAACGGTTTCGAGATCGGTCGACATCTCGCCAGAGGGTTCGCCAAGCACGAAACGACCAACATTGGAAAGGCGGATTTCGCCCGGGTTGACGACTTCAGCCCCTTGCATCGCCACGCAGCCGATCACTCGTTCCGGACCGATCAGACGCCACAATTTGCCGGCGGGATCCAGTTCGTCGAACTGCAGTTCGGCGTGGCCGCTTTGCGTATCCCGGTGGAAATACCACCAGGGAATCCCGTTCAGAACCATGACGACGCGGGTGTTGTCCTTCAGCAGCGCCGCCATGCCTTCCGTAGCCGGGCCGAGCTGGTGGCCCTTGAGGCCGGTGATGATGAGGTCCTGCGGTGGCAGTGTGGTCGGATCGTCTGTTGCCTCGATGTGCACATTGATCGGCCTGTCGGCATCGGCTTCATGCAGGGAAAGACCGTTCTTGCGGATCGCTTCCAGATGCGCGCCGCGGGCGACGACCGAGACGGTCGCATTGTCACCAAGCTGGCTTGCAAGCTTGACCGCAATCGCGCCACCGAGGGCGCCGGCCCCGTAAATACAAATGGATGTACTTGCCATGCCTGCCTCTTCCTATTGATGATGACGCGGTAGACATAGGCCATCAGAGCGCCGCGGCGAATGAAAATCTTGCCTTTTGGACACTCTTCACGCCGAAATGAAATGAAACAAGCGCGCCGGAGGGCGCGCTTGTTGCTGTGGGGAAAGTCAGGCCTTCTCAGGCGGTCTGTTCGAAATCCGTGGAGACGGCGAGTTTGCGCCACTGGGCCAGTTCCTTTTCCACGCTGGCATGTTCTTCCTCGATCTTGGCAACCGTATCGCTGCCGAAAGGCATGCGCAGCGGCGGATTGGCCGAGTTCACCATTTCGATGATGCCGGCGGTCAGCTTGGCGGGGTCGCCCGGCTGGGAATGGTTGGCGCCGGCTGCGAAGTCGCGCATGTTGCCGGCCGGCGTGCCGACATAATCGGGAATGGAGGCCGGGCTGATTGCCAGCGAGTTGTCATGCAGGAAGTCCGTGCGGAAGAAGCCGGGCTCGATGATCGTGACCTTGATGCCGAAGGGTTCGATTTCGGTTGCCAGCGATTCCGACAGGCCTTCGACGGCAAACTTTGTGGAGCCGTACACACCCCAGCCGGGGAAGCCGTAGTAGCCGCCGATCGACGAGAAGTTCAAGATATGGCCGGAGCGCTGGCGGCGCATATAGGGCAGCACGGCGCGGGTGACCTTCAGCAGGCCGAAGACGTTGGTGGCGTAGATCTTTTCGATCTCTTCGGCCGTTGCTTCCTCGACGGCGCCGAGCAAGCCGTAGCCGGCATTGTTGGCGAGGATATCGATGCGGCCGAAGCGGGCAATGGCGGCAGCGGCAGCTTGCCTGGCCTGTTCTTCATTGGTGACGTCGAGAGCGACGGCAAGCAGGTTCGGATGATCGCCGAACTGTTCGGTGATGGTCTTGGGGTTGCGGGCGGTGGCAACGACAGCGTCGCCGTTAGCAAGGGCGTCTTTGGTCATCAGCGCGCCGAAACCACGCGATGCACCCGTGATAAACCAGACTTTCATGGCAATTCCCTTTCCTTGAGAGTGTTTGTTTCAGCAGTTCGTTGCTGACGGAGAGGAATTTGACGCAAATCTCACTCATGTATAAGATTCGTTATTTGAGAGACTATGATGAGTGAAATTCAGCAATGAGAGCGACTGAACTTTCCGAAATGGCAGCCTTCGCCGCTGTCGCCAGGCACAAGAGTTTCCGCAAGGCGGGAGAGGAGAGGGGTGTCACCGCCTCCGCAGTCAGCCACGCCGTCCTCAATCTGGAGGACCGCATCGGCATCCGCTTGCTGAACCGCACGACCCGCAGCGTCTCGCTGACGGAGGCCGGCGAATTGCTTCGCTCTCATCTCGATCCGGCCTTCGGCGAGATCAGTTCTGCACTCGATGCGCTGAACCGTTTCCGCGATACCCCCTTCGGCCGTGTGCGCATCAATGTCGGCAATTCCATTGCGCCCTTTGTCGTCGGCCAGGTCATCGGGCCGCTCTTGATGAAGAACCCCAACCTGCAGCTCGAAATCGCGGCGACGGATCGGTTGGTGGATATCGTCGAGGAAGGTTTTGATGCCGGCATTCGCTTCGGCGAGCGTGTCACCGAGGGCATGATCGCCGTGCGCATCAAGCCGCGCATGCGCCTCGTCGTCGTCAGCTCTCCCGCCTATTTCGAAACCCGGCCAAAGCCTGAGACGCCGCATGATCTGAAGCGCCATATCTGCATTCAGAACATGTTCCCCTCGGGTGCGCGTTACCCCTGGGATTTTGAGAGAGACGGCCAGGCTATCACCTTCCATCCGACCGGCCCGCTCTCGCTCGACGACCACGAATTGATGACGGCAGCTGCCTTGAGCGGGGTCGCGCTCGCCTATGTCTGGGAGGGCAGGGTGGTGCCGCTGATTGCGAGCGGCCAGCTTATCCAGGTGCTGGACGAATGGTGCCAGCCGGAGGAGCCGCTCTACCTCTACTATCCCAGTCGGCGGCATATTTCGGCGGGCTTCCGGACGGTGATTGACGCGATCCGGGGCGAGTGAGTGTCAGAGCTTGCGGAATTCCAGCCGGTAGACGACATCCTCTCCCGTGATAGGATCGATGCCGGGCGCATCGCTGATGACGAGCATGTCGCCCTCGATATGCACCGGGCGTATAAGGGGCCGTTCCCATGTCGGGTTCCAGGCGGCCTCGACATGATGGATCACTTTATCGCCCTCCAGCGTATAGGCAGCCGTATAAGCCAGCATCGTATCGAAAAGTGCGGCCTTTTCATTGTCGTTGGGGGCTTTGCCGTTGGGTTTCGGCCTGCGTCGGTTGGTAACGAAAGCCATCATCCGGCCATCGGCATGATAGGCGATGTATCCAATGGGATCGGCACCCATGGCGTCGCTGACTTCTCCCGTCGCGACGACGGTTCGCGTCCACGAGATCATGCGCCACGTCCCGAGCAGGGCGGCTCTGTCCATGATCTTCCCCTCCTTAAAGTAGTTTAGCACAACTAAAAATACGCGCTACGAACCTATGCGATCAGTCAAAACTCCCTTTTGACTCTCGGTGGCGAAGTGGTGAAGATGCGCCGCACGAAGGAAGATCAGCGCCGGAGGGGCGAATGAGAAAACCGATTTTTTCTGCTGGCAGTCGGTGGAAAGTGGAATGTCGCATAGGGCTGCTGTCAGCACTTGCAGCCGTGGTGCTGTCTGCCTTTCCGCTGGAAATATCGGCGCAGGAAATGCCGGCACAAACACCCGCCTCCCAGGAGCAGGTCGAAAAGCTGCTTTCCCGCTGGAAAGAACATTTCAAGGGCGCAGAGACCCTCAGGGACCGGCGCACCGCGTTCCGCGATTTCATGGAAACGTTGCCGGAGCCGACACGCATCCAGATCCGGCATGTCGATGCCGGCGGGGTCGAGGCCGAGCTGATCTGGCCGGCGCGCCTTCATCATCCGATCGGCCGGCGTGTGATCCTCTTCATTCATGGCGGCGGTTTCTACAGCGGCTCCATTCGCAGCCACAGCCTGCTTGCCGGCTCGCTTGCCAAGGCCGCTTCCAGCGACGTGCTGCTCATCGATTACCGGCGGGCGCCGGAATACGGCTATCCTGCGCAGGTCAACGATGCCTTGAGCGCCTACCGCTATTTGCTCGACAGCGGCTACAGCAACGGAAATATCATTATTATCGGCGATGGCGCAGGCGGCAATCTCGCAATCGAAACCGTGCTGCGGCAGATGCGCTCCAGACAGCCGTTGCCGGCCGCCGTCGTGGCGCTCAGCCCGATCACTGATCTGGCGGCATCAGGCGCATCGGTCACGTCGAATGCCGCCAACGATCAGGTACTGGACAAGAATGTGCTGGAGGCGCTGCGTAAAGCCTATCTCGGCAACAATTCCGCGACAGATCCTGACATTTCCCCGCTGTATGCCGATTTCTCGGGTTTTCCGCCATTGCTGCTGCAAGTCGGTTCCGGCGAACTGCTGCTCGACGATACACTGCGACTTGCCGACAAGGCACGCAAGGACGGCGTCGATGTGACGGCTGAGGTCTGGCCGGGAATGCCGCATCAGTGGCAGCTTTTCCCATCAGTGCTCGATGACGCCGACAAGGCCGGCCAGAAGATCGCCGAGTTCGCGATCACGCATTTTGCGGACCCGCCAGCACAGTAAGGACCAATCCAATACCGCACGATCGCAGCTCTTACGAGTGGTTCGAATTCAGCCCCTCGATCGGCCGGCCGATGGCGAGATTCTGACGAAGCTTGGGATCGAGCCGTTCGGCATAGGCATGATCGGGCGCAGCACCCAGCGCATCCAGCATCTTGGAGAAAAAACAGCGGGCTGCCGCCGCCGCAGTGACGTCGAAGATCTCCGCGTCGCTCATCCCGTGCCGTTTCAAGCCGTCGATATCCTGCTGCGTCACCGAAGTCGCATCGCGCGCCACCTTGGTGGCAAAATCCATGATTGCCCGCTCGATGGCATCAATGGGCGCTTTTTCGCTGCCGCCGGCGACTGCCGAAAGACTGTCATTGGTAAAACCGTCGCGCAGCAGCGCCGAACCATGCGCAAGCATACAATAGGACGACTTGAGCTCCCTAGCCGCCGCCAGCGTCACCAGTTCATAGCGCCGCTGGCTCATATGGCCGCGAATGCTGGCAAGCAGCGTCCCCCAGTGCTCCATCACCTCAGGTCGGTGGCCAAAGGCCCGGTACATATTCGGCAGATAGCCATAACTTGCCTCAGCCGAGGCGTACATCGAAGCCGTCTTCTCGCTGGCGGAAGCATCTGGAGTACGAATGAAGGCCATGGCACGATCCTCCCTTGATCCACTGGGAGAATAGAGCGGCATCCGGCGACATCAATCTGCCCGCCAATCGCTTTCCGCAAAACAGATGCCTGATGCCCTCAGCCGGCCGCCTGGCTCTGCCGTTGGCGGTAGAATGGCAGGATATGGTGTTCCGTCAGCGGCGCCATGATAATCTCACCCGGTTCAGACGGCGATATCCAGCAGACCTCTTCGATCTCGGCCGTTGCGTGGATATCGTCATCCTGCACATGCAGCAGGAAAACATCGGCGATGACCACATGATCCGGTTCGTTGGCCGCCGTCGCCTGAAACTGACCCAGGAATTCGAGCTCCGCAAGCGTCGCGGTGACGCCGATCTCCTCTGAGAGTTCGCGCATCAGGGCTTCCTCGGGCGTCTCTCCGGGCTCGATCTTGCCGCCCGGCTGCATGAAGGCCACGGTGTCGCGCTTGCGCACCAAAAGCGTACGGCCGTCGCTCCGCAACAGGAGGGCGGCCGATATTCTGATTATCTTCGTCATACACAAATCTGACCGGATTCGCTGCCGCAATTCAACTGCCGTAGTCGGATCGGCCGTTTGTCAAAACTCGCCTGACCGCCTATATCAGCGGCTCAGAAACAGCAAGTGGATGTGACAATGTTCCAGGCGGCGTCGATCGAGGTGGATAACAAGGCCGAGTTCTATCGAGAGCTTGCCCAGCAGCTGCAGGGTCTGCTCGAGGGCGAGCCGGATATGATCGCCAACGCCGCCAACACTTCGGCCCTGATGTACCAGATGATGCCCGATCTCAACTGGGCAGGCTTCTACCTGCTCAAGGGTGACGAGCTCGTGCTCGGCCCGTTCCAGGGCAAGCCGGCCTGTGTGCGCATCCCCGTCGGCCGCGGCGTTTGCGGCACGGCGGTCAAGGAGCGCGCCTCCATTCTGGTGGAAGACGTCCATGCGTTTCCCGGCCATATCGCCTGCGATGCCGCATCCCGCTCCGAGCTCGTCGTTCCCATCAGAAACGGCGATGAGATCGTCGGCGTCATCGATCTCGACAGCCCGCTTCCCGCCCGTTTCGATGTCGACGACCAGGCTGGCATCGAGCGATTGGCTGGAATCTTCGCAGCGGCAACCCGCTTCTGAGCGGACTGGCGTGGCGACGATCCATCGCCGCGTTTCCGGTCGAGTTTGATCCAGCTATTCACCCTCGCGGAAACTGTCAACGAAGGCGATAGCGACGGATTAATGGAGGGCCTGGAATGCGAAACGTCTGGCAAGCATCGCCAGAGGCAAGATCGCAGCCGAGAAAAGCAGGACGATATTGTACCAGCGTGAGTACCACGGAAAAGTGGTGTCGCGCGGGAGCGAGGGCCCTACGCGATAACCGAGGATCGCACCGAACGAATGCCAGGCAAGCACAATCAGCGAGCCGTAAGCGCCAGGGATTGAAAGCTCGACGAAGAGCCAAATCAGGCCCGCTGACACCGAAATCCCACCGATAAAATAGGCGATCGCCATCAGGCCGCGACCGAGATAGGCCATCACGACGTCAGGGCCGAACAGCAAACCGATAACGGCGGCGCAAGCGGGGCGGCGCACACGGAACGCTTCGAAAACCTGCATGAAAATCCCGGCAAAAACTCTCTGGCTCGCAATTGAGCTTCAGAGGCTGACTTGTCGCAAGTTGTATCCGATGTCGCGAAAAACGCCAGCCGCCGCCTTGCCGTCGTCAGACGATGAAAGTTGGATGGCCGATCGCAGCAAACTGCACAAATGACGAAATTTTGATCGACAGCGCTGTTTTCGGAACTCCGGCCCGGCCTATTTCATTAGCCGACGCTGATATGCGCTGCATTCCGGTGTCGCCGATTATCGGTATGGGGGTAGATCAAATGTCTCAATTTCGAAAACTGCTGGTCATTGGATCAGCTGTCATTGTGGCAATCATCGCTTCGTCCTGCACGACCAGCTCGGATAGTTCGATACAAACCGGTTCGATTGGGTATGGCCCCCAAAGCGCCGACTTTGGGCTCCGACCGGCGTGCCTCGGCGGATTTGGCAACGATCGTCCTTGCAGCTACTAGCGAGAGGCGCGGTTCTGCCCCCGGAGGCCCGAATAGGCCCACAGAAAAAAGTGATGCGATAGGACGCAGGACTTTGTGACTGCGGGGGTCTCGCATATTATTGACAATAAGATAGGTTACGCGAAATCAGTCATTGCCTGATTGTACGAAGCCGACCTCAATTTTGGGGCGGCAGATTTTATAAGTTTTGGGAGATATGTGATGGAATATCGTCGTTTGGGAAAATCGGGTCTGAAGGTGAGCGAGTTCTCTTTCGGATCGTGGGTCACTTTCGGTAAGCAGGTCGATGGTGGCGACGCCATCGATCTCATGAAGCTCGCCTATGACAGCGGGATCAATTTCTTTGACAATGCAGAGGGTTACGAGAGCGGAAAGTCAGAAATCGTCATGGGCGAAGCGCTGAAATCGCTCGCCTGGAGCCGCGACAGCTACGTCGTCTCGAGCAAGGTCTTTTGGGGTGGTCAGAAGCCGACGCAACGCGGCCTGTCGCGCAAGCATGTGACGGACGCCTGCCACGCAGCTCTCAAGCGGCTTCAGGTCGACTATCTCGACCTCTACTTCTGCCACCGCCCGGATATTGACACTCCGATCGAAGAAACTGTCCGCGCGATGCACGATCTCGTCGCCCAGGGCAAGGTGCTCTACTGGGGAACGTCGGAATGGTCCGCACAGCAATTGACGGAAGCCTATGCTGTCGCCCGGGACCTTCGCATCACGCCGCCGACCATGGAGCAGCCGCAGTACAACATCTTCGAACGTCAGAAGGTCGAAGCCGAGTACCTGCCGCTCTACGACCTGATCGGCCTCGGCACCACCATCTGGTCACCGCTCGCCTCGGGCGTCCTGACCGGAAAATACAATGACGGCGTACCGGCCGACAGCCGCATGAACCTGCCGGGCTACGAATGGCTGAAGGAAAAATGGTCCACCGATACCGGCCGCGCCCAGCTCGAACAGGTTCGCAAGCTCGCCAAGCTCTCGAACGAGATCGGCCTGTCGATCACCCATCTCGCTCTTCTCTGGTGCCTCGCCAACAAGAACGTCTCGACCGTCATCCTCGGTGCCTCGCGCGCAAGCCAGCTGCAGGACAATCTCGCGGCCCTCTCGCAAAAGAGCAAGCTGACGCCTGACGTCATGGAGCGGATCGACAGCATCGTCGGAAACAAGCCGGAAGCACCGCGTCGCTTCTAGGCAGGGCCGAAGCCAGATCGAGCATCTTTGATCTTATCTTTTTTCCAGTACAAAATAGCCGGACCTTTTGGTTCGGCCATTTCATTTTACTATGCTTCATTGACCGAGCGTCAGAGCGAGGAGCGCGGTATTTGTCACAGGCGGATGATCACTGTCGTTCCTGTCGGATTGCCTTCGAGAGTTATGCTCCCGCGATGACGGCTCACGATCTGCTTCACGATGCTCAATCCGAGGCCAGCGCCCGTGCTCCGTGGCGTGACCCTGTAGAATGGTTCGAACACGAGGTCTCGATGCGCCGCTGGAATGCCGGGGCCTTCGTCCGAAACCGAGATGCCTCCACGTTCGGACACGCGAACCGATATCATGCCGGAATTTCCGCCATGGTCGATCGCATTGCGCACAAGGTTGCCTATGGCGCGTGACATCGCCGACGGACTTACCAGGCGATAGAGCTCGTCCACTTCACTGTCGAACGAGATCTCATATCCATTTCTGATGGCAAGCGGAGCTTGGTCGGCGACGACGTTCCTGGCGACTCCCACCAGATCGGCTTGTTCATACGGCTCCGGCGACTGCTCGCTCCGCTCGAAGTCGAGCAATTGCTCCGCCGTCTCCCGTAGACGCCCGATGTCATCCATCATGGTTTCGCGAGTGCTTCCTTCCAGGGTCGTATCGATACGTGTCTGCATGACGGCGATCGGCGTGCGGAGTTCGTGTGCGGCGTCGATCAGAAAACGTTCTCTGGCTGCGAACTGCTGCTCAAGGCGCTCCAGAACGGAATTGAACGCATGGATAAGCGGAACGACCTCGCTCGGAACCCGATCCACTGGCAGCCGGGATCCTGGCTGGCGAGGGTCGATCTCCGGAGCTTTCCGAACGACGTCGCTCAGCCCTGAGAGCGAACGCCTGACCAGTCGCGGCACGGCGAAGAAGAGGGCGGGCAGGGTAACCGCAAGCAGAGGCACATAGATCGGATATGTGCCACCAAGCATCGTGAGGAATGTCGACTCGCTTCCGTTACGCCCGCCATAAAGCACCCGGATCTCGGTCGTATCGATCTCAATGTCGTCGACTGAAGCCGGCTCCGGGCTACTTGCCAGCGTGCCACGAATGTCGGCGTCCTTGATAAGCGGCACGAACCTGGCGAGCTGCATATACGGAGGTGGAATATTTCCATATGCGACGGCCGTTCCGTCCGGGGCTGCGGCGTAGAAAAAGAGATTGGCATTGTCATTCTTCAACGCTGTGAGCTGTTCGCTGTCTTTGATGCGAAGCCCTCGTCCAGGTTCGTAGCTCAAGGACCCTTTCAGAGCGTTCAGAAGCCGGTGCTCCAGACCGACGTTCGGAGAAAGGATCATCGCCCCATAGATGCACAGCCCGACGATCACCAATCCCGTGATGACGACGAATAGCAGGCTGAGCTGCCAGCTCAGTCTCCACCACAGCGACGTATTCGGAAATCGCATCAATGTTCCTTCAGCAGATATCCGACCCCGCGGATGTTGTGGATGGACACGCCGGCGTCCGCGTCAGCCAGGCGTTTCCTCAGTCGCGACACATGAGCGTCCAGCGCGTTGGATTGGATCGTCTCCTCGTAATTGTAGATTTCGGTTTCCAGTGCCGATCTGAGGACGGTCTTACCTTTTCGCTTCGCAAGGGTAACGAGCACCATCAGCTCTCGACGAGGCAGGTCGAGCTGCAGTTCGCCGACCATGACATCCATCCGGATCGGATCCACGGTCATCCGTCCTGCGACTATGGACGGCTCCGCCAAGGCCGACGGGCGTCGCATGACAGCGCGCAGTCGAGCGAAAAGCTCTTCCATCAGAAATGGCTTGCCCAGATAGTCGTCGGCGCCGAGGTCCAGGCCCGCGACCCTTTCCGTCGGTTCGTTTCTGGCAGTGAGGACAATGACCGGCGTCAAGACGCCCGAGCTTCGAAGCCAAGGGATGAACGTGATGCCGTCGCCGTCTGGCAGGCGTCTGTCGAGCACGATCGCATCGTAGGTCTGTTGCTGAGCCAGTTCGATTGCATCCCCAAGAAGAGCGGTGTGGTCCACCGCGATACCCTTCTTGCTAAGCGAGGCCGCAACCGCTTCCGCCAGCCTTATCTCGTCTTCGACCAACAGGATCTTCATGTCTCGTCCACCTTTTCCGATCCTATGTTCACGACGACCATTGCGACAGGATTACGGCCTGAGCGTTCGAATGAGGGAAGTCATGGGGCGCTGCGAGTTGGATATCCGCCATTTGCATTCTCGGGCGCATCCGCTTCTGGCGAATTTTGTGGTTTGCAGAACCGAATCCTTGGCGGACGGCGAAGTCAGAGATCGCCCTCTGGCCTGGTGATGGTGACGATGGGACTTTCGGTTCCGTTGCCTCTAGGTGTGAGCTTTCAGGAGGTTGTCCATTCGGAGCGATGGAGAAAGTGCGCCGGCGCCTGAAGGGCATCCATGATGGTGATCGGCAAATGGTCACCATCCTCGGCTGTGTTCCCACCAACGGTCTGGCGGCTGTCGATACTGCCTGCCAGGAGGCTTTGGATCACGGTGTCTGCTTGGTCTCGGTGATCATCAACATTCCGGCCGCAGCCGTGATCCGGGTCCGGCCGCAACCCTGCAAACCCCGGATGCGCTGCGGCTGATCCATGAACCGGTCGCCGACTTGCGCGCGCTATGACAGCCTCAGGAGGGCAAGCTGAGATGAAACGCGCACAGGTGTTGAGGCGTGCTGCTAGGCCCAGAGCCGATCCAGCGATTCAATCCAGCTCGTATCGAACCCAATTCCGACTGCAGGCGCGCAGGCGGCGAACAGGCGCGCCACGTTCACCAGTCGACGGTTACCAGAAAGAAATTCGAGTGCGGCTCCGATAGCAGGCGCGTTCGCAGAGGGCTGGTGCAACAGAAACCGCTGACTTTCAAGCACGAATGTCCAATGCCTAACCTCGTTTTCGATGAACACCGACGCAAGAAGGTCGATGGAGGCTGACTGAGCTATGTGTTGGAGTATCCGAACGTCGCGCTGGAACCGCAGCGCCGGATTGCCTGCCTGCTGCTCTTCTGTCATGCCCACCACATAGGCCATCGCATAGGCTCCTGAGGCGGGCGCCGAATTAACCTGCTTGCCTTCGAGCAGGTCAATTAGACGTTCAAGAGACTGCCCATCGCCGAACACCGTTTCGACAGCGGCGCGAAAGGACGTCCAGAAGGACGTATTAAGCTGTTTCTGGCTCAGTTTGGCGTAAAGGACAAAATCGACGACCAACAAGTCGAGCTTTTGATCGACTTCGGGTAGTGACCGAAGTTCTGATATAGCCGGGACCGCATACCTCTCGATATCGATCCGTCCCGCGATCTGCTGATCTCGTGAAATGCCCTGCAGAACCACATAGGCCCAAAGCACAGTGATTCCTGATCGCAGAGCCGCGGCCGGATCGCCGGATCGCGTCGCGTTCTCATACTGTCTCTGTCGCAGCATAAGCTCGATCCGCGGCACGGTCGACCCGGACAGCATCTGCGACGACCGACGTTCTACGCCCACATCAAGGCCAAGACTGACCTCGATCACCGCGAGGATCCGCATGTGGTCGGGGATCGCAGTCAGCGCCTCCTTCGCCGGTGCCTTTGTCTCTGACTGCAAAACTGTCGAGGTCCCGAAAGTTATGGGAATTTTTGAGGCAGCCGGCATGCCGGGCAGCTCGGACAAGAACAGCCCGACCATACCTCGCGCCAGCTTGTGCGAACGAAGCGCCTGGAAGGACTCGTCATCGGGCAGCAACGATATCGCTTCAAGCGCCTCGGCCGTCACCCTTATAGCACCGGCGCGATCATCCGATCTCCATCGGATCAAAGCTTCTTCCAACATCATCCCGATTGCGAGGGCGATCCGGCCAGGCACCTCGAAAATCGCGACCTCCGCTCCGCTAATCATCCGTATCGCGTCAGGGAAGCGGCCGGCCTTAGCCGCCCAGATCGCGCCGTCCAGAAGGGCGAGAGCTCGATCGAAGGGGGATCGAGCCGCTACATCAGCTTCTATCGGAATCATGACTTCAACGGCATCGCCATGGCGCCCCGCGTGCGCAAGCAACTTCGATTTCTGACGGAGAAGCACCGTATTACGCCCATGGCTGCCTATGGCGTGGTCGACAAGTGCAAGAGCGTCATCTGTACGTCCAAGTCCTTCGTCCAAAATTACTGCCTGGGCGCAGATAACCTCGAGCAAGAGTCCATCGCGATTCCATCCGGATGCAATCTGCTGAAACTCCCCGTAGTTTGCCAGCGCAACTTCCATGTCGCCATCACCTAGCTGGTCCTTGGACCAACCCGAGTGAACGAAGACGCTGTCCCCCTCATATATTGTGCTCATCGCGTCGAGGAAGCGATTGCGATCTTCCTGCGAAATCGCATTGAGGGCCTGGACGGCCTCAAGCTGCGCGGATGAACTGTCGATGTGGCGGACGATGTTTGCAAACAGGATGTCGGCCGCATCCATTTCGTCACCGAACTCCGAAGGCAGAAGCGTCTTCGGATCGGGGATATTGCCTTCGCCCAGGTCCAATATCCGCGGCTCGGATTTTCTTACCATGAGCGCATAGGCAATTCTGTCCTGAGTGGCCAATTTAGCGGATTCGGCCATAAGGAATCTTGTCATCGAGGTATGCGCAAAAAGAACTCGTAGATGGCCGTCCTCGATAAGGTCGAGTTCTTGCACAAGACGGCTTGCGATCGTGGCGGCCAGCGGCCCTTGCTCTGTCGCGTCGGCGACTTCGAACTGCAAGAGCCGCAACTGGATCGAAACCGCGAGATTGGATGGAAGAAGAGGGCGATCCGTCGTCAACACGGCCATTGGAGCAAGCAAAGCTGCCGCCCCTCTGAGTGTTTCAGCCGGCATCGAAGAGATGCTCACGCACAATTGCATCAATACCCACGCGTGCCCGCCGAGAAATGCATTCCAGAAACACAGGGGGAGGGTTCGGGCGTCCAAAGGCCCGTCGCTCGCCCAGTATTCAGCCGCGACCCACCGGTAGAGCTTTCGCTCTTCGTCAGTGACCTCTTTCCCAATATCGGCCAGGAGTGGCGATATCCTAAGGTCGCCACCAGGAAGCTCCTCGAGCCACGAACCCTTCAGCACCGCAAAAGCGTCACCCGCGGTTCGGAGCGCGGGCGTCGCGTGGCCTAGCTTCCTGATAAGCCCTTCATCGACGCGATCGAACACACAGGCTACCCTGCGGAGAAGATCTCCCGCATCAAGGGACCGAGCGGTGTCAAGGGACGACAGATCCGATAGCAGCGCTCGACGCGCCTCCTCCCGCGTAACACGTAGCGCCTCGCCAGGTTTCACAACGTCGTCGGCAAGCGAGGAATCTGGCCAGCCTTGTGCGCGTAGGCTGGCGGATTTGGCGGCGACCATCAGCGGATGACCGCCGCTCGTGGTAAGCTGCAGGAACTTTGCCCACGGCAGTACCATGTTCTCGCGAGGCGCGGGATGTACTCTTACCATCTCAACGGCATCGTCCTCGCTGAAATAGGGAGCTTGGAACGAACTGCTCACCGACGTTCTGCAATCACTGAGGTAGGCCGGCGTCGGCTGATGGTGAGATGTCACGATCAGGCGCGCACCGCGTCCGCCAAAGGATTGGGCCAAGGCTTTCAGCCGGGATCGGAGAGCGTTTGCGGGGGCACCTTCGAAATCGTCGATGATAATGCCGTCATAGGGTTCGGACAGGGCGATTGCTCGGGTGAGCTGGGCCCAGGCGGCGACCGATCCCGCTTTGTCGGTTTGAAAGGGTCGCAGATCCAGCTCAAGCCATCGACCGCCTGCCGCGGTTGCGGCGAGACGGGCAAGGGTGGATTTTCCAATTCCGTTCGTGCCATGAATCCAGACGAGCGGCTGCCCCCGTGTCTGGTTGGCAATCGCGTCGAGAGCTTCACGCCGGGTCGCGACCGATGTAAAGTATTCCAACTCCGAAACCACGGCGCTTTCAATGAGAACCGGCAGGGAAGGCTGGGTAATCCCGGTGACCGCCTGCGCGACCAGATGAGCCGCCGCGCACTCCTCCATGATTTGAGCCAGATCAATCTTAGAAAGGCGTCTGTTGTCGGCGCGAGGCTTGGAGGCCGTCTCAAAAACTAGGTCGATCAAGGAGGCTGTTGCTGGCTTCGCGCAAATTACTGGTAGGTTTCTGCTGTGGTAGATTTCCCCAATCTGCTCACGGAGATAGGAAAACAATTCGTCCGCGGAGGCCGCATCAAGTTCCCATTGGACCCGGCGGAGAAGCCGCTCGCGGAGCTCCGCATCGGTGGGCTCGGATTCGATCCATTGTCCGAGGGGGCTGGCCCCGAGAATCGAAATCAGAGCGGTCCGCAGAGGTAGGGTGTCTGCGTCGATCGCGGCCGTTCGCCAGTATCGCAATCCAGGCATGTTGTCCGGAAAGAGGTGGTGCCGTTCGACGGCGGCCCCACCGCGCGAGATGAAGATCAGTCGACGAGGAGCTCGAGCAGCATCGCTGGTTTCCCAAAATCGATTAAGCGCTGCAGCAATATCCGGAGACTGAAAACTGAAGCTCGTCGGTCCCGATTCCGCCTGTGAGTTCTTTACCTGGACGTCGTCAACCGCCTCCTTTGAGACAACTGTGAAGTCCTCGGAGACCTCGAGGAGCAGCTCTTCGCCTTCGCGTAGCGATACGAGCGCCTGCACGGATTGAAGCACTTGATATCGGAACCCCGCCATCACGTGCGAGGCGCCACGTGCTGTAGGCTTTCGCGATGGGACCTGAGCGTTCGCCTGAATTGTCATCCGGAAGCGCACCCTCCCGCCTCGGGGAGGCGTTTCCAGATGACGTGATACGTTTTAGCCGCGCGCGCGTGCATTGGGTTATCCGTGCGAGCAGATGAGATCCGCTACTTCTGTCGCGATTTCATCGGGCGTATGGGTCATTTTTGCCCTCACATTTGCTCGCGTGACAACTCGCGCTGTACTATTCGTTGCGGCCGCGTCCGCGATTGATCATCCCCGATGTAATTAATTCATGTCTGTTCTGGGCTCTTCCCGGCAGCCGAAGCCGCCGGGAATTAAAATGGCTGATTTAATGACGCCGGGATGGCGTAGTGACAAACCTAGTGGCTCCCTACACTGTATTCTCCCGAAGAAGTCAGCTGCAGCCGCTGGTCGCACCGCATGTGTCGCACTTCTCACAAGTCCCGTTACGGACCATCGTGAAGTTCTGGCACTCGCCGCACATGTTGCCGGTGTAACCCTGCATGATCGAGCGGGCGCGGCGTTCGGCTTCCACCTTCTTGGCTTCCGTCTTGGCGGATGCAGCATCGGCTGCGGCCTTGTCGGAGAAGAGGGCGGTTGCCTCGGTGCCGGATTCTTCGATCACCTCTTCGGCGATTTCCTCGGCCAGTTCTTTGGCACGCTCTTCATAGTCGCGCTTGAAGGCGACGATTTCGGAGGTCGAGATGGCTACCGTCGGCTCCAGCTTGCGGGCTGCTGCACCTGCAAAAGAGGTCACCGAGCCGATCGAGGAGGCGCGGGCGGGGGCGGCTGTTGCCGCGCCCTTGGGCTCGCCGCCCTGACGTTCGAGACCGGTGTTGGAGACCAGCGTCGGCTTGTAGCCGCGGGTCCAGCCGGTGGAAAGCAGGTTCGTCTTGCCTTCCTGGATGCCCTTGCCGAGCGCAGTGTTCGAGAAGTCCGACGTATCGACATGCGCGAGATCGTGGCGGCCGAGATAGGAGACGGCGAGTTCGCGGAACACGTAGTCGAGGATCGACGTGGCGTTCTTGATCGCGTCATTGCCGATGACGATGCCGGCCGGCTCGAACTTGGTGAAGGTGAAGGCCTCCACATATTCTTCCAGCGGCACGCCGTATTGCAGGCCGAGCGAGATGGCGATGGCGAAGTTGTTCATCATCGCACGGAAGGCAGCGCCTTCCTTATGCATGTCGATGAAGATCTCGCCGATACGGCCATCACCGAATTCGCCGGTGCGCAGATATACCTTGTGACCACCGACGGCGGCCTTCTGGGTGTAGCCCTGGCGGCGGTTCGGCAGCTTCTCGCGTTCGCGGGAAACACGCTCGATCACGCGCTCGATGATCTTTTCAGTCACCGTCACGGCCTGGGCCGCTGCCGGCTGCTGGATCAGATCTTCCAGTGCGTCCTCATCGTTGTCGTCCTCGATCAGCGAAGCATTGAGTGGCTGCGACAGCTTGGAGCCGTCACGGTAGAGGGCGTTTGCCTTCAGGCCGAGCTTCCAGGACATCATATAGGCATTCTTGCAATCCTCGACGGTCGCCTCGTTCGGCATGTTGATCGTCTTGGAGATTGCGCCGGAGATGAAGGGCTGGGCAGCCGCCATCATGCGGATATGGCTTTCGACCGAGAGGTAACGCTTGCCGATCTTGCCGCACGGATTAGCACAATCGAAGACCGGCAGATGTTCGTTCTTCAGGAAGGGCGCGCCTTCCAGCGTCATCGCACCGCAGACGTGGATGTTGGCAGCCTCGATGTCCTTCTTGGAGAAGCCGATATGGTCGAGCAGGCTGAAGCTCATGTCGCCGAGCTGTTCGTCGGAGACTTTCAGGGTCGTCTTCAGGAAGTCGGCACCGAGCGTCCACTGGTTGAAGACGAACTTGATGTCGAAGGCGCTCTTGAGAGCAGCATTGACGGCTTCCACCTTCTCGTCGGTGAAGCCCTTGGCCTTCAGCGTCGAGGGGTTGATGGCCGGTGCCTGGTTCAGGTTGCCGTGGCCGACTGCATAGGCTTCGATCTCGGCGATCTGGCTTTCGGAATAGCCGAGCGTGCGCAGCGCATCCGGAACGGCGCGGTTGATGATCTTGAAGTAGCCGCCGCCGGCGAGCTTCTTGAACTTTACCAGAGCGAAGTCAGGCTCGATGCCGGTCGTGTCGCAATCCATGACGAGGCCGATCGTGCCGGTCGGTGCGATAACCGAGACCTGCGCGTTGCGGTAGCCGTGCTTTTCGCCGAGTTCGAGCGCCTTGTCCCAGGCAGCCTTCGCATGGGCGACGAGATCCTGGTCCGGGTTTTCCGAATGGATCAGCGCGACCGGGTTGACCGAGAGGGCCTCATAGCCGGCGTTTTCGCCATGAGCGGCGCGGCGGTGATTGCGGATGACGCGCAGCATGTGCTCGCGGTTCGGCGCGAAGTTCGGGAACGGCCCGAGTTCGGCAGCCATTTCGGCAGATGTCGCATAGCAGACGCCGGTCATGATCGCCGTCAGCGAACCGGCAATGGCACGGCCCTCGGCGCTATCATAGGGAATGCCCGTCGACATCAGCAGGCCGCCGATATTGGCGTAGCCGAGGCCGAGCGTGCGGTATTCGTAAGAAAGTTCGGCGATGCGCTTCGACGGGAACTGCGCCATCATGACCGAGACTTCGAGCACGACGGTCCACAGGCGAACGGCATGTTCGTAGTCGCCGATATTAATGCGCTTGGTTGCCTTGTCCTTGAACTGCAGCAGGTTCAGCGAGGCGAGGTTGCAGGCCGTGTCGTCGAGGAACATATATTCCGAGCACGGGTTCGAGCCGCGGATCGGGCCGCCGGCCGGCGACGTGTGCCAGTCGTTCATCGTCGTGTTGAAGTGGATGCCCGGATCGGCCGATGCCCAGGCGGCATAGGAAATCGTTTCCCACAGATCGCGGGCCTTTAGCGTCTTCATGACCCTGCCGTCCTTGCGGGCGGTCAGGTTCCAGTCGCCGTCTTCTTCGACAGCGCGCAGGAAGTTATCCTTGATCGAGACGGAGTTATTGGAATTCTGGCCGGAGACGGTCAGATAGGCTTCCGAATCCCAATCCGTGTCGTAAGTCTTGAACTCCATGTCCTTGTAGCCCTGGCGGGCAAACTGGATGACGCGCTGGACATAGTTTTCCGGAACCTGGTCCTTCTTGGCAGCGCGGATTTCGCGCTTCAGGGCCGGGTTCCTGGTCGGGTCGAAGCAGTCGCCATTGTCGCCTTCGCAATTGACGCAGGCCTTCATGATCGCCTTCAGATGCTGGGCGACAATCTTGGAGCCGGTTACGAGAGCAGCAACCTTCTGCTCTTCCTTGACCTTCCAGTTGATATATTCCTCGATATCCGGATGGTCGATGTCGACGACGACCATCTTGGCGGCGCGGCGCGTCGTGCCGCCCGACTTGATGGCGCCGGCAGCGCGGTCGCCGATTTTCAGGAAGCTCATCAGGCCGGAAGAGCGGCCGCCGCCGGAAAGCTTTTCGCCTTCGCCGCGCAGCATGGAGAAGTTGGAGCCGGTGCCGGAGCCATACTTGAATAGGCGGGCTTCACGCACCCAGAGGTCCATGATGCCGCCTTCGTTGACGAGGTCGTCTTCAACGGACTGGATGAAGCAGGCATGCGGCTGCGGATGCTCGTAGGCGGACTTGGACTTGGTGATCTTGCCGGTAAAGGGGTCGACGTAGAAGTGGCCCTGACCGGGACCATCGATGCCATAGGCCCAGTGCAGGCCGGTGTTGAACCACTGCGGGGAGTTCGGGGCAACGCGCTGCGTGGCGAGCATATAGGCAAGCTCGTCCTTGAACGCTGCTGCATCTTCCTCAGAAGAGAAATAGCCGCCCTTCCAGCCCCAATAAGTCCAGGTGCCGGCGAGGCGATCGAAGACTTGGCGCGCATCGATTTCCGAGCCGGTCTGTTCGTCCTTCGGCAGGTCTTTCAGCGCAGCGTCGTCAGCAACGGAGCGCCACAGGAAGGAGGGGACACTGTTCTCCTCGACCTTCTTCAGGCGGGCAGGGACACCGGCCTTGCGGAAATATTTCTGCGCCAGAACGTCGGTGGCAACCTGGGAAAACTGCGCGGGAACTTCAATGTTTTCGAGGCGGAAGACGATCGAGCCGTCCGGGTTCTTGATCTCGCTCGTCGCCTTGCGGAATTCGATATCCGCATAGGCGCCCTGACCAGCCTTCGTAAACCGACGTTCGATGCGCATGTTCTTAACCTCTTGTTGGCACCCGAAAGGGCGCAAAATTCCCGTCCAGCTACGCGTTGTCCCTTCGCGCGGCCAGTGCTCGTTCCGTCTTGTGACAGGATTGTCATCCGGAGATGATTTTCCTGTATCTTGTGGTGAGGCTGGCTGCAAACACTAAATATAGTGTTAACAGCTTATTTTTACCAGTCCCCGATGTCGCTTTTTGAGGCCAGAAATAAGGCGCAGAAATGCCTTCGGATGTCACCGCTCTTGACGGTCCAACATCCTGATTCTGCGTTCAATTTTTCTTGGAAGAACCGGTCTCGTTACCTCCGGTTCAGTCGCCGCCGCAACATCTGAAACATTAAGTTTGAAACCGCTGATTCCGTCAAGGGGTGGAACGTAACCGAATGCTAACCACAACATCTTGTGGATGCTGTTGTGAAGATTGGGGAAAGTCTGGGTAAGCCTGAAAATACAAGGGCTTGCGCCGCTGCTCGGGCAAGGGAAAGGCCGCAATGCTAAAAAAATCGGCTGCGGCAAAAGTTAGGATGGCTTTTACGACGCAAATGCGCATGGCGATTCGTTGAGGGAAATCAGCCCTTTCTAGAGGGCGTCAATGGCAATCGTGACGGTCGCCGTGCCGATCGGCTTGCCCGCCTCGTCGGTGATCACGAAGCTTGCCTGAGTCTCGAGAAGCTGGGTCGACTCGTCGCGCTCAGCCCGGCTGATATAGATCTCCTGCGAACCGCGGGCAAAGGTTTGGAGAAACTTCTCCTCATCCCCCTGCCAGTAGTCCGTCGTGATGGTGCTCTGGCCGACATTTAGCCCGTGACAGTCGGTGACGAAGAATTCGAGGATCGTCCCCTGCGAATCATCCTGTCTCGATTTGAGATAATGCGAGACGGATTTTTCCATCAGTGCCTTGACCATCTGGAAATCGCCCTGGGCGACCTCCGCCTGGTAGGTTTCGTCCAGCACTCGCATGTCCATCTCGCTGACATCGCCGAATTTGGCGTTCTGCTCCTCGATCGCCTTCACGACAACCGGCGCCTCGACCATCGGCCGGACGAGCGTTTCGACATATTCACGCACGACGCCGATATAGGCCGGCTCGGCCCCGGCAGGCGTATAAGGAAACAGACAGCCGATCAGCCCGAAGGCCGCTGCCGTTCGAATCTTGCCCCAGCATGCCATTGCGCTTCCCCAACCGCATTCAGCCCCACTTTGCATCCGGTCTTTACGACCGGTAGTTGCCTGAGACTATGCTAATAAAATAAAACGGACGTTACCGAGCAGGGGCTGGAATCCGCTATCGGGGAGACAAATATTGGGACAATTTTCGGTCGCAAAACCGGAGGTTGTTCGCGTCTTCAGCTGTTAGCCGCGAGCACCCTTGGCGATCGGCTCCTGGTAGGTGAAGCCCATATCCCAGGGAAAGTAGATCCAGGTGTCCTGGCTGACTTCGGTGATGAAAGTATCGACGGTCGGCACGCCCTTGGGTTTGGCGTAGACGCAGGCAAAATGCGCCTTCGGCAGCATGCCGCGCACTTGGGCGGCTGTCTTGCCGGTATCGGTAAGGTCATCGACGACGAGCACGCCTTCGCCGCCGTTTTCCATCAGTTCAGGCGCGATGCCCTTGAGCAGCACCATGTCGCCCTGGTTGACGTAGTCATGATAGGACGCGACGCAAACCGTCTCGATGAGGCGGATGTTCAACTCGCGCGAAATGATCGCCGCCGGAACGAGGCCGCCGCGGGTGATACAGACGATCGCCTTGAACTCCTGACCGAGGCCGGCGAGCCGCCAGGCAAGTGCACGCGCATCGCGGTGGAACTGATCCCAGGAAACGGGAAAGGCTTTATCGGGAAGGGACATCGGGCTGCTCCGCGGCATGATAGAGACGACACGCCGTTTGCCGGCGACCGAGTGAATATCGGCGGGCAAAACGCAAATCGCGCAGCCGGAACTGCGCGATGGATGCCGAAGCCTGATATCATCGGTCGCCGCAATTAGCGGGATTTGGAGGCAAAAGGCAAGAGCGGCCTTAACGCGAGAGCAATGTCAGCGCCGTCATGGAATGCAAAAGCGTCCTTGTCGTACCGCCGAAGATCGCCTGCCAGAGCCAGGAATGTGTGTAGGCGCCCATGACCAGAAGGTCGATGCTGTCGTCCGAAAGCCGGTTCTCGATGACATGCGAGGCGTTCTTGTCGCCGCTTGTGGCCGTGGCAAGCGTCACGTTCACGCCGTGGCGGGCAAGCGTTGCGGCGATCTCGGCGCCGGCCATTGTCGCCGATTGTGTCGCCGTCTCGGCCGGATCGACGGAGAAGATTTCCACCTCTTCGGCAGCCTTCAGGATCGGTAGGGAATCGAAGGTGGCGCGCGTCGCTTCCTTCGAGCCATTCCAGGCAATCAGCACGCGCTTGATCGGCTTCGGCTGGCGGATGACGTAAGGGATGATCAGTACCGGGCGACCGCTTTCGAACAGGAATTCGTCGACATTCACGTGGCTGTCGGAGGGTCTTGCGGGATCGGCCTGCGAGGCGATCAGCAGGTCGGCGCTGCGCGCGCTTTCGATCAGCGGCGCCGAGCCGTATCCCGTCGACGTCGCAAAGGCGCGCCATTCGAAGGAAGCGCCGGCAGCCTCCGCACGGGCGCGGAAAATCCGCTCGACCGCGATAGTCTCTGAATGGGCCATGTCCTGAAGCGCCTGCACGGCGACCGGATCGGGAATTTCCATCGGCGCGACCAGCGGCACGGCGGCAATCGTTTCGGCATGCAGGCCGATCACATGGGCGCCGCTTTCTGCGGCAATGGCAAAGGCGAAATCGGCGACGGCGCGGCTATTGTCTGCTGTATCCAGAATGGCGAGAATGGTTTTATAAGACATATCAATTCTCCTTTGCGGCTGAAATGATGGTCCGCGAGGAAGGGAATGCGCCGGAATGCGCTGCGGTTCCTTGACCATGATCAAGGCCGCACACAGTCCTCACGCGTCCGCCGAATGGTTTTCGGCAATGTCCTTCCTGCGTCTGATATCCTCGATCATGGCCCGCACCTCCGCACCTGCGGCCTCGATCACATCCTGCGAACGGCCGCGCACCACGATCTCCGTTGAAAATCTCTGCCCCACATAACGCGGATAGGAGCCGATGCTGGTTTCCGGATGCGCTTTCTGGATCGCCGCCAGTGGTGTGCCGATCTCGCCTTCGCCATAGGGGCAGGCAATAGCGAGCGAGAGGACAGGCGTGCCCGTCTTCAGCGTCGGCAGCACATTGTCGACCATGGCCTGGAAGACCTGCGGGACACCCGCCATGACATAGACATTGCCGATGATGAATCCGGGCGCGGTCGATACCGGATTGGCGATATGGGTAGCACCACGCGGCATGCGGGCCATTCGCTGGCGGGCCTCGGTGAATTCCATCTCCCGGCGCTTATACATTTCGGCAAGCAGCACCATCGCCGCCGCGTCGTGCTCGCAGGGAACGCCAAAGGCCTTCGAGACGGCATCCGCGGTGATATCGTCATGCGTCGGCCCGATGCCGCCGGACGTGAAGACATAGTCGTATTTGCCGCGAAGTGCGTTCAGCGCCTCGACGATCGCATCCTCCTCGTCGGCGACGATGCGCACCTCCTTCAGGTCGATGCCCGAAATAGTCAGCATATCGGCGAGGTGGCCGATATTCTTGTCCTTGGTGCGACCGGAAAGAAGCTCGTCGCCGATGGCTAGCATGGCGGCGGTAACGACAGTCTCATTGCTCATGGGGATATTTCCGTGGTGTGAAGCTTGAAAATAGGTAGCGCCGTTTGGCCAGTTTGCAAACGGCAAAGCGAAGCGGCTCAAGGGTCGAAACGAAACGGCAAGTGAAATTTCGTCTACAACCGGTGAACAGTGAGTTCTTGGGGGCAGGGCTATGTTGAACCGGATGCGCTGCTAGAACGGTCTCGGTCAAGAAATTCAATCAATCCTTGATGGAGATAACAATGGCGAAGATTCTCGTCCTCTACTACTCGGCCTATGGCCACATTGAAACCATGGCTTATGCCGTGGCGGAAGGTGCGAAGTCCGCCGGCGCTGATGTCGTCGTCAAGCGCGTTCCGGAACTGGTTTCCGAAGAAGTCGCCAAGGCTTCCTACTACAAGCTCGATCAGGCAGCACCGATTGCCACCGTTGACGAACTGGCTGACTACGACGCGATCATCGTCGGCTCCGGCACGCGTTTCGGCACGGTCACTTCGCAGATGCGCAATTTCTGGGACCAGACCGGTAGCCTCTGGTTCACCGGCAAGCTCGTCGGCAAGCTCGGCTCGATGTTCACCTCGTCCGCCACGCAGCACGGCGGCCAGGAATCGACGATCCTTGGTTTCGTCCCGACCTTCCTGCATCACGGCATGGCCTATGTCGGCCTTCCCTATGCCTTCCAGGGTCAGATGGGCACGGAAGAAGTCAAGGGTGGCTCGCCCTACGGCGCATCCACCATCACCAACGGCGACGGCTCCCGCCAGCCTTCGGCAATCGAACTCGAAGCCGCCAAGTATCAGGGCGCGCACGTCGCCAAGATCGCTGCAAAGCTCGCCTGAGTTCAGTCTAGATCTTTCTGCGAAACGGCGGTCCTTTGGGCCGCCGTTTTATTTTGGGACAGTGCTCACGTAAGCAGGTTTTTCCGCCACCCACAGAGCCGCGCAAACATTTTCTTGACGAATCCACCCAAGTCGTTGATCTGGACGGCGCGCGAGCGTGGCGAAACTGGTAGACGCAAGGGACTTAAAATCCCTCGGCCTTAGGCTATACGGGTTCGATCCCCGTCGCTCGCACCATCTTCATAAACGTGTTCGAATGTGCTTGTATAGTGTGGATAAACCATAGGCAGCTCTTGTCTATGGCGTCAGTGCTGCAAAAAAATATAGGCACTGTGCGGTTGAGTAAGTGTTGTCTTAGTGGGAGTAAGACGATGGTTTACGACTGGGATGGAGCAAAAACGCGGCGCGTCAGGCTCTTCAAGATGAGTGCCTTTCTACTATTGGGAACGGCGGTGGCAGCGGTGCCGCTGTTCTTCTGGGCGTTGCAGTTGCGCGGTCGCTAGACGGTTTTGAGGGTCCCGAGCCGATGCTCGCGTGCCAGCAGGTCGCGCTTCCGCTTAAAGCCCCAGCGGTAGCCCGAGATCGAGCCGTCCTTTTTGATGATGCGATGGCACGGAACGAGGACGGCGATGGGATTTGAAGCGATTGCTTCGGTCACCTCTCGGGCATCGCGCGTGCCCAAATTGGCCGCCAGCGCACCATAATTCGTCGTTTCGCCCATGGGTATGGCACGCAGCATCGACCAGACCTTAGTCTGGTACGGAGTTCCGCGCAGATCGAGCGGAATATTGGGATCAAAGCCAGGATTTTCGATTGCCTGCTCCACCTTCACAAGGGTGTCGCCGAGATCCGCCTGGCCGTCAATGACGTCGGCTTCCGGAAAACGTAAGCGCAAGGCATCCTCCATTGCGGAGCGCTGCGAACTGAACTCCAAGGCGACGATTCCCTTGTCGGACATGGCAACAATGAAGTCGCCGAGGGAGCTGATTCTCCCACGCAAAGCGGATGACTTCGGGCATTTTTGCCTCCTGTGGAACTGTTCGTATCCGAGGAATAGAAGTTTGCTGCGATACAGCCGATCCGGATCCTGCTTCCAAATCGGAAAAGGCACGATGCCGCCTGATGGCTCCGGAAGCATCAGCCGTGTCCTACTGCGCATCGTGAAAAATGATCCCGACGGTGTGGCGCATACCGGTGCGGATGCGGCTCACGCCATGGCGCAGGTTCACGCGGTAATTCCCCTTCGAACCCTGTACCGGCCGGTTATGAACGGCGAATGCAACGGCATCGCCACGGCGAAGCGGGACCACCTCGACGCGGCTTTGCATGCGCGGCCGCTGTTCGGTCAGCACGAACTCACCACCGGTGAAGTCCTGGCCGGGCTCAGACAGGAGAATCGCAACCTGGATCGGGAACGCGAGATCGCCGTAGAGATCCTGGTGAAGACAATTGAAATCACCTGGAACATACTGCAGCAGAAGCGGTGTCGGCCGCGTCTGCCCGGCTTTGTGGCACTGTTCGAGAAAGGACGGATGTGCATCGGGATAGCGTTCATCGATGCCCATGCGAGCATTCCATTGGTTGGCGACGTCAGCGAGGTGCGGATAGAGCGCCGTCCGTAAGCCGCCGAGCAAGCCCGGAAGCGGATACTTGAAATAACGGTATTCGCCCTTGCCGAAACCATGCCGGGCCATGTGGATGTGACTGCGGAAGTGACTTTCGTGCGGATAGAGCATCGCAATGCTGAGGCATTCGTCCGGCGAGAGGAGTTGTGGCAGGACAGCACAGCCATAGTTATCGAGTTCGCTTGCGAGTGACTGCCAGTCGTAGCTGGCTACGCGTGCCTCCGCGGCCATGTCCGGAAAGGTGGGGGAGATAGCAGGGGAATGGAGGCTCATACCATCGCCTCCTTCCGGATCAGCTCGCGCTTGCGTTCGATACCCCAGCGATAACCCGCAAGCTCGCCGTCAGTGCGCATAACACGGTGGCAGGGGATTGCCAGTGCAATGGGATTGGCTGCGCAGGCCGCGCCAACTGCACGGGGCGAGGTTTCTGCACCAACATGACGCGCCAATTCCATGTAGGTTGCCGTCTTGCCGGCAGGGATCGCACAAAGTTTCTCCCAAACACGGCGCTGGAATGGCGTTCCGCGTATGTCGAGCGTGAGATGAAGTCCGTCAGCGGGCTTCTCCACGAAGAGGATTGCTTTCGCCAGATCATCGTGGACGGCGATCTCGTTTGCGATGAGTCCGGCTTCAGGAAACCGGTTCGCAAGATCATCCGTGAGATCTTCGTCCATATCGCCGATCAGAATGGCGCAGACGCCTCTGTCGCTGGGAGCGACCAGCACCCGGCCGAGGGCGCATTCGCCGATCGCGTAAGAGAGGATGTCGATGCCGGGATTGGCATTCTTTGCCGCGGGTGCAGGCGGCGAGCTGGTGTTGGAGATCACGAGGTTCATTGAACTAACTCCTTCGTTTGTCCTCATGATCGAAACTATCCGCCCGCCGGGTCGCCCGAACTCCGGTCCTTGCTTTCAAATCGGAGTTCTTCTTTTTCGGTATCCGGCACAAAAAGCCGACTGCTGTAACACCCGGCATCGGCCAACGGCCGTCGATCTCATGCAAGGCGGACGATCACCGTTTTAGCCAGCAGGAACGTCTCTCCTGTCGGGAAACGGAGCCGGATATCTCCGTTGGCGAGCATATCCCACTTCGCAAAGCCATCGACGACCAGCTGGTTGAAATACGCCATCACGAGCGACCTGGCGGGATCGGCATGGGAAAGTTCGTCAAACGCATCGGAAGTGGCGTCGGTGCCGGAAGGCTGCTGCCTTCTGCTCTTGGCGTCGAATCCATCGTGCGAGACCATATGAAACGTCCTTGCTCCGGCGCCGAACCATTAGAGCGCATCACGGAAAGTCAGGTTGATGCGCATGTGTTCGCCGGTCTCACGGTGACTTTCCTTCAATTCCGCCACTCCATGGTGGGGCTGGCGGGATAATGCCTTCAAATAGATCACGCATGATCGGATGACTCCGGACCGGACGCTTCCCGGTCGATCAGGGCGCGCTTGCGCTCGACGCCCCAGGCATAGCCCGAAAGAGCGCCGTCATTGCGCACGACACGATGGCAGGGAATCGCGACGGCAAGCTTGTTTGCCGCGCATGCTCCGGCGACCGCACGTACCGCCTGCGGCGATCCAATCCGTTGGGCGATTTCGGCGTAAGAGATCGTCTCGCCAACGGGGATTTCCCGGAGCGCCTGCCAGACGCGTTGCTGGAAGGCGGTGCCGCGGACATCAAGGGGAAGATCGAGGCCGACGCCGGGTTTCTCGACGAAACCGACGACGCGCGCGACCAGGGCTTCGTAATCCTGGTCAGCGCCGACCAGATGAGCCCTAGGGAAACGGTCCTGAAGATCGTGGACGAGCTTGTCCGGATCGTCACCCAGGAGGATAGATACAACACCCTTCCTGCTCGAGGCGACGAGGATGGCCCCCAGCGAAGTCTGCCCAACCGCGAACTTGATCTCTTCGTTGACCCCGCCGGCGCGATACTGCGTTGGCGTCATGCCGAGCATGCCGGTCGATTTCTCATAGAAGCGTCCGCTGGAATTGAAGCCTGCGTCATATATCGCCTCCGTGACGGTATTGCCGGAGGCAAGACCCTGACGGACCTTCTCAGCGCGATGTGCCGCGGCATAGTTCTTCGGTGTCAGCCCGGTCACGGCCTTGAATACGCGGTGGAAGTAGCTCGGGCTGCGGCCGACCCTATCAGCCAGTTCTTCAAGCGAAGGCTCTTCCTCGCTCTCCTCGATGATGCGGCACGCCTTCGCGACAAGGGCAGCGTTCTCACGTTCTAGCGACGGTCCTTCCGGATTGCAGCGCTGGCAAGGCCGGAAGCCGGTCGCCCTGGCGCTTTCGATGCTGTCATGGAGCTGGACATTGCTGGGATTGGCGATTCTGGAGGGACACGACGGCCGGCAGTAGACGCCCGTCGTCGAGACTGAATACCAGAGATGCCCGTCGGCAGTCTTGTCCCGCTCGACGATACGCGCCCAGCGAGGATCGTCGGCGACGGACGAGATGGCAGCTTTATGTGCCGTGGCCATGGTTTTATCGTCTCATATGGTTGAAGTGATCGTCCCGCAAATTCCTGTCGGACACACTCCTATTCTTGCTTTCAAATCCGAATGGCAGCCACCCGATTTCATCCGAGAGGAGTGCCTTGCCGACCGGCGTTGATGCCTTGGTTGGTTCAAGCGCATTGGAGTGGTGCCATTCAAAAGAGGTCCGCACTGGAAGCGCGAACCTCATCCGAAAACCTGCGAAACGTCGCTTGCCGTGGAGCCGGCAAGCGACAGAATGCTTCGATCAGGCAGCCTTCATCAGCCCGAGCTGGGTGAGGGCGGTCACACCGTCATCGAGCCCGATCTCCTCGACGATCCTGCCGTCGATCAGCTTCAGCACCGTAGTGCCGGTGAAATGCATCTCGCGGCCGGTTGCGGGCGGGAGGCCGCCAATCAGGAAGTCGTTGAACGCCGGACCGGTATGGGTGCCGCCGCCCTCCCATTGGCCGACGACATAGTCGCCCTCGGCAATGAGATCGGCGGTACCCCAGAAGTTGAGATCGGGAAATGCGGCGCGGAAATCGATCATGAACGCCTTGATGTCGTCGTGGCCGCGGCGGGGTTCGTGCAGCGAATATCTGAGCAGCATGTCGGGTGCCGCAATCTCGTCGACGACGTCAAGATTGACGTCTTTGCCCCAGAATTCGGTGAACCAGCGCACGACGACGGCCTTGTTGTCTTCTTCCTTGCTCATTGAAATGGATCCTCTGATCTGTTTCAGGAGGATCATCGAAACCGCTCGATGACCTGAGCTTGGAATATGTTCGTATCGGCTCAGCGGAACTCCGGTTCTTGCCCTGAAATTGAAAGCACACGGACGACGCCAACGTCTGGCAACTATGCGGCGGCATTCGCTCCGGTTTTCGCTTCACGCCATTTGTTGAAGACCCAGCCGGCGACCAGGCCGAGTGCTGCGCCTGCTGCCTTGACGCCTGCATCGTGAAGGCGCGCATGCCGCGTCAGTGACAGGTATTGCAGATATTCGATCGCGAACGCACCGAAGATCAACAGCACGGCGACCGCCTTCCATTGTTTCGGATAGGCAAGAGCAAATGCCAGCCCTGCCGTCAGGTAAGCCGCGGCACGGTCGATGTCAGGTGTTTCGATCGTGTGGGGTCGCAATTCGATCGGCGAAACTGTGACGAACAGGATGAAGGCGAGAAGAAGCCACGCCAGAGGCTTTATGATCTTGGATGTCATCTCGCCGTCATATTAGCAATTGCTGTGCGCCATCAAGTTAAAAACCATCCACGTGACCTGGAAATTGGGCGCAATCTGGAGACACTTAAGGAAGCCTTTCATCGAGCGAACCGCAAATCGCACAAACGGGCTTCTTTCCACAAGCGGCCTGTGTCATAGCGACCTCTGGACTTTTGAAGAATGGACGAACGCCCGTGACAAGACGTGATGTCGAAGGCGCAGAAGAGGCTATGCGCAGCCTTTTCCCCGCTACGCCGCTGCAGCTCAATGATCACCTTTCCGCCCGGTACGGTGCCGATATCTGGCTGAAGCGCGAGGATCTTTCGCCGGTGCGGTCCTACAAGATCCGCGGCGCGTTCAATTTTTTCCGCAAGGCGATTGCCGAAGGTGCGGGCGACAAGACTTTCGTCTGTGCGTCCGCCGGCAATCACGCGCAGGGCTTCGCCTTCGTCTGCCGCCATTTCGGCGTGCCGGGCGTCGTCTTCATGCCGGTTACCACACCGCAGCAGAAGATAGATAAGACACGCATGTTCGGTGCCGGTTTCATCACCATCGAACTCATCGGCGATTTCTTCGACCAGTGCTATCAGGCCGCCCGCGACCATGTTGAAGCGATCGGTGGTGTCATGGTGCCGCCCTTTAACCATGTCGATATCATCGAGGGACAGGCGACCGTTGCCGCAGAAATCATGCAGCAGCTTCCCGAAGGCACGGTGCCTGACATGGTCGTCCTGCCGGTCGGCGGCGGCGGCCTTGCCGCCGGCATCACCGGCTATCTCGACGGCATCGTCGCGAAATCTGATTTCGTCTTTACCGAACCTGCCGGCGCCCCGAGCCTGCGCCGCAGCCTCGAGGCCGGGCAGGTGGTGACGCTTCCCAAGGTCGACAATTTCGTCGATGGCGCGGCCGTCGCCCGCATCGGCGACCTGAATTTCGCAGCTTTGAAGGCTTTTTCTCCCGACCAGGTCATGCTGATGCCGGAAAACGCCATCTGCGTCACCATCCAGGAGATGCTGAATGTCGAAGGCGTTGTGCTGGAGCCGGCCGGCGCCCTGTCGCTGACGGCGATCGCGGCTATGGATCGTGAGGTCATCAAGGGCAAGACGATCGTTGCCGTCGTCTCCGGCGGCAATTTCGATTTCGAGCGGCTGCCCGATGTCAAGGAAAGGGCCATGCGTTACGCCGGCCTGAAGAAATACTACATCCTGCGCCTTGCGCAGCGCCCCGGCGCGCTGCGCGATTTCCTCAATCTTCTCGGACCGCATGACGATATCGCCCGCTTCGAATATCTCAAGAAATCGGCGCGCAATTTCGGTTCGATCCTCATCGGCATCGAGACGACGGCTCCGGAGAATTTCGCGACGCTGGTCGCCAATTTCGAAGCTGCCGGCATGGGCTTCGAGGACATTACCGAAAACGAGATCCTCGCAAACCTGATCATTTGACTTTGCGTCCACTGTACTGCGTGCTAAAGGCGGACTATGGCTTCGTTCCTTTCAAACATTCTTTCGGTATTTTCCGGCGGCGGCAAATCCTCCACGGAGGCGGCTGCGGGTCCTTCCGGTGAACCGCAGCTTTATGGCGACTGCACCATCTATGCTGAGCCTCAGAAGGAAGGCGGCCAGTATCGTTTGGCCGGCCGCATCGAAAAGAAGGTTGGCGAGGACGTTCTGGTGCGCAAGTTCATTCGCGCCGATCTCTTTTCGTCGTCCGATGATGCGATCGAATGCACGGTGCGCAAGGCGCAGCAGATTATTGATCAGCATGGCCCTTCTCTTTTCGGCGATGGCGAGAAGCTACGGCAGGTCTGAGCTCGTTAGCCGAACAAGCCTTCTTCGATCCGGCATTTCCTTTTGTTTTTCAAAACTATGACAGCATTTCCGTGATGGAAATTGCTGCTTTGATCACCTAATCTTAAAGGATTATGGTGAAGGTGGCGCCTGCAGGTTTTGCAGGGCGCCGCTTGTGTTTAAACTTTCCGGACGACTGACCAGAAGACCCGCTGCGGCGGCTGCGGCTCTCTTGCGCGGTCCTGTTGTAGGCGGAGGACCGTGATGGAGCTCTTCAACTCCGCGCTCTTCATCGTCGAAGCCGGCGGCTATTTCGTGCTGATGGTCAGTCTCCTGCATTTTCGCCATCGCCTCGGATTGGGCGTCTTCCTGACGGCGCTCGGCGTCATGCATTTCATGGAGACCTACCTTGCTGCGGTCTTCTATGTTTCCCTGCCGTTCGGGAACGTCTCGCCGGGTTCTTCGATTTTCTTTTCCGGCAAGCTGATGATGATCCTCATGCTCTACCTGCAGGAGGATGCGGCGACCGTCCGCCAGCCGATCTATGGTCTGTTTCTCGGTAATCTCCTGACCGTCGCCATTGCCTGGGTGCTGCAGCTTCACCAGCCGCTGGAGCTGTCGCCCGGCCATCCGGCCGATGTCAATTTCCTGAAGGAAATGGGCTGGCTGATGGTGTGGGGAACGGCAATCCTCTACCTCGACTCGCTCGGTATCATCCTGCTCTACGAGAAGCTTGGCGACGTCATGCGCCGGCGCGTGGTGCTGCGCTTCATGATCTCGGGCCTCGTGCTTTTGACGTTTGACCAGATCCTCTTCTTCAGCGGTCTGCACTATTTCGTGGGTGTTCCGATGGCAGCCTTCTGGGCCGGATGGAAAGCCAAGATGCTGGCCGTCTGCCTCTATTCCCTGATGTTTGCCATCTACGAATACCGTATCCGCCGGGACGGCGTTGCCACCTCGGCCCGCTCGATCAGTGATCTCTTCGGCGATCTGACGTTCCGCGAGCGCTATAACGATCTCCTGGAACGCACCGGCCGCGATATGCTGACTGGCGTCTATGACCGCAGCCGTATGGAGTTGGAGGCGCCGCTGATGGTGCGCGAGGCGCTTCGGCAGGGCCAGCACGCGACCGTTCTCATCATCGATGCAGACCATTTCAAGGACGTCAATGACGGCTTCGGCCATCTGCAGGGCGACGAAGTTCTGAAGGCCATTGCCTCAAGGCTCGGAACGACGCTCCGCTCCAGCGACCGCATCTTCCGTTTCGGCGGCGAAGAGTTTGTTGCCGTTTGCCCCGGTACCAGCCATGAGGAGGCACTGCTGCTCGCCGAGCGCCTGCGCTGGACGATTGTGACCAGCGTGAAGACGCCTGACGACGCGCCTGTATCTGTGAGTATAGGTGTTGCAACCGCCGACGAAGATGGTGACAGCTTCACGACTGTGCTTTCGGCGGCAGACAGCCGCCTCTACGAGGCAAAGAAAAGCGGCCGCAACTGTGTCGTGGGCCGCTCCGGTGTCGTAAAAGTCAGCTAGATCAGGTCCGCTCAGACGGTGCGGAAGATCTTGGCGCCGGAGGGAGCGCTTGTCATGCCGCCATCGACGGTAATCTCGATCCCCGTCACATTGCTGGAATCATCGGAGGCGAGATAAAGCGCAGCCTTTGCGATCTCGTCTGCTTCGCTCATGCGGCCGAGCGCGCTCATGTTCCCGAGCTTTTCTTCCAGCGCCGTCATCGCATCTTCCGTCTGCGCGTAGGGCGACCAGATCGGGGTGCGCGTACCGCCCGGCGTTACCTGATTGACGCGGATGCCGCGCGGTGCGAGCTCGGAGGCGAGGTTACGGGTCATGGAGCGCACGGCGCCCTTCGTGGCAGCGTAAGCCGACCAGCCCGGTGCACCGAGAACGGCGTGGACGGAGCCGTTGAGAATGACCGAAGCGCCATCATTCAGATGCGGCAGCGCGGACTGGACTGTGAAGAAGACCGAGGTCAGGTTGGTGCTGATGATCTTCTCGAACTGTTCCAGCGAGGTCTGGCCGAGCGGCGTTGCGCCGCCGATGCCGGCATTGGCAAAGACGATGTCGAATTTGCCGACCTTCGAAGCGGCCTCGGCGAAGACCTTCTCTGCCCCTGCAACGTCGGTGAGATCAATCTTCAGCCCCAGCACGTCGCCGCCAAGTGCTTTTTCGGCTGCTGCAAGTGTTTCCGGGTTACGGCCGGTGATGATGACCTTCGCGCCTTCGGCAACGAAAACCTTGGCAGTAGCAAGTCCGATACCGCTGTTCCCGCCGGTAATGAGCGCGACCTTGTTCTTGAGACGCATGGGAGTAACTCCTATTGGAAAATCTCTCGATCTGGATTACGATCGATATCCACAAGGATTATGATTGTAATCCACAACTGTCAAGTCGGTCTATCGGGAGATTTTCAATGGGCCATTCACAACTCGAAAAGCAGAACACGCACGACAGGATCGTCGAAATTGCTTCCAGGCGTCTGCGGGAAAAGGGACTCGAGGGTATCGGCGTCGCCGATCTGATGAAGGAGGCAGGACTTACGGTCGGCGGCTTCTACAAGCATTTTGCTTCACGCGATGAGATGGTGGCCGAAGCTATGAAGCTCGCTTTCGGGTCCTGGGAAGCGAAAGTGCGTTCGCAGGGCAGGGCGCCGGCCGATATTCCGATGGCGGAATATTCGGCCAGTTATCTGAGTGATATCCATCGCGATGACGTAAGCGGCGGCTGCCCCTTTGCCGCTCTGACCGCTGATCTTGCCCGCAGCGGCGAGAAATGCCGCTCGCTTGCGACCGAACAGCTGAAGACGAATCTTGGAACCATGACAGGCCGCATGAACGCGGCCGACGAGGCTGAAGCACGCCGCAAAGCAATCATCGTTTCGTGCCTGATGACGGGTGCGGTCGGTCTTGCACGCATTGCCGACGACGAAAAACTCTCTGAAGAAATCCTGGAAACAGTCCGGTCCTTCGTCAACGGTTTCTCGGCAAAATGAAAGGGCCGGCTTGCGCCGGCCCCCTCGAGTGGAACTTTTGAATTTGCAGGTTAAAGCATGTCGCGCAAAAGTGTGCAGCGGTTTTGCGATAACGACATGCATCAAACAAAGATCTAAAGCGTGGCAAGCGGATCTGAAAGATCGAGACACGCTTTAGGCAGCGAGAGCGAGTTCCTCGACGCGCGACTTGGCGGCGCCGATGGCCTTTTCCGCAGCTTCCGGGCCGAAAGCAAGGCCTTCGACATAGATGGTTTCAATGTCGGTAATGCCGAGGAAGCCGAGAACCGACTTCAGATACGGGACGGCATGGTTCATGCCGGCAGCCGGACCCTGGGAATAGACACCGCCGGAAGCGAGGACGACATAGACCTTCTTGCCGGTGGCGAGGCCGACCGGGCCGCTTTCAGTGTATTTGAAGGTCAGGCCGGCGCGGGCCACGTTATCGATCCAGGTCTTCAGCGAAGAATAGATGTTGAAGTTGATCAGGCCGGTGCCGATGACGATGCTGTCGGCTGCGAGCAGTTCGTTGACGAGTTCGTCGGAAGTCTTGACGGCAACAGCTTCCTGGGCGGTGCGGGCTTCCGGCGGCTTGCGGATGGCGGCGGTGAAGAGATCGTCGATGTGCGGCAGCGGGTTTGCAGCAAGGTCGCGGCGCACGACGACGCTACCGGGGTTCTGAGCCTTGAGCTTATCGGCGAGTTCGACAGCGATCGACGTGGAAAGGGACTCCGAACGCGGGCTGGACGTCAGAAGAAGAATGGAAGACATGGTTGAATTTCCTCTCGAATTGGTTTTCAGCGACCGGCTGGGAGCGGCAAATCGCTGTGTTCGAGAACAGAAATAAGGCTGGCCCAGTATCGAAAAAACTGGGATAATGTCGATCAAAATTATCGATGGATTGGATGGAAGATGCTTCCCAACCCGACACTGGATCAATTGCAGGTTTTCCTGACGGTCGCCGAAACCGGCAGCTTTTCGGCCGCCTCGCGTGTGCTGAACCGCGCGCAGTCGGTCGTTAGCTATACGATCGCCAATCTGGAAGCCCAGCTTGAAGTGCCGCTCTTCGAGCGCTCCGGCGCTCGCCAGCCGAAGCTGACAGATGCCGGCAAGGCAATGCTGGAAGATGCCCGCCGCATGCTGGCCGACCTCGAGGTTATGCGCGCCCGCGTGAAAAGCATCAAGCAGGGGCTGGAGGCGGAGCTTTCTCTGGCGATCAGCGTCATGGTGCCTGCCAATGCCGTCATGATGGTGCTACGCGAATTTCGCGAGAAATTTCCCGGCGTTGCGCTCAATCTCAATGTCGGCGAGCTCGGCATGGTCATGGACATGGTCATGAGCGACAAGGCTGATATTGGGATTGGCGGGGCGCTTGTGAGGCAGGACGATTCGCTTGTGGCCGAAAAGATCGGCTACTCGTTCATGGTCCCCGTGGTCGCACCCGATCATCCGCTGGCGAGCATTGGTCGTCCGCTGACGCTGGTTGATGTACGCGAAGAGATCCAGCTTGTGGTTTCGGATGCCTCCGGCCTGACCAAGGGGCGGGACTTCAACGTCCTGTCCTACAGGACATGGCGTGTCAGCGACATTGCAACCAAGCACCAGCTCATCAAGGGCGGTCTCGGCTGGGGTGGCCTGCCGGTTTCGCTCGTCGGAGAGGACATCATGAAGGGCAACCTGGTTGCCATCAAGTTGGAGGCTTACGAGCAGGGCGAATACCCGATTTACGCTATGTGCAAAGCGGCCAATCCGCCGGGCCCCGCCGGGCAATGGCTGATCGAGGCCTTTCGCCGGCGGCTCTCCATGTGCCCGAGCCATGGCGAGATGATCAACATGCTCGGCATTGACGGATTGCACGCCATTCCCGAGGCTGCCGAATAGCCGCACAGTTGACGGGTTTCCGGCCTTTGCTATAACGGCGCTACGGTCTGCAGTTCACCGAGGCGTCGCCGTCCCGCAAGGGAAGCTAAACCTGCTTTAGAAAGATCATCAGCACTTGTCCTGTGCCGAAGTCGAAAGCCGGCGACCACCGATACCTTTTTGAGGGAACGGCGCGTTGAGGATAAGACGTGACCAGATCTATCTTTCCAATGGAAATCGCCGATCTTTCGGCTTTTGCCAAATCTCTCCGCAAGCAGATCGAAGCGCTCGCTGACAGGCCGAGCCATGTCGAGATGCTCAATCTGCTGACCCGCGCGGCGGGTTATCGCAACTACCAGCATTTCCGCAGCGCGGCGCACTCCGCCGAAGTCCTGGAGGACTGGAGCCTGAAGCTGGATCCTGAGCCTTTGCCGGACGAGGACCGTGTGCTGAAGGCATCGCGCCATTTCGATGGCAATGGTCGACTGATCCGCTGGCCGGGCAGGAGGGGGCTGCGGGAGCTTTGCTTATGGCTCCTGTGGTCGAAAATACCAGCGGATACCGAACTGACGGAGCGTGAAATCAGCGACTTGCTGAACCGCCTGCATCTCTTCGGCGATGCGGCACTGCTGCGCCGCGAGCTTTTCGATTTCGGGCTTGTCCACCGCACCCGCGATGGCAGGCAATATCACCGGATCGAAAAGAAGCCGCCGGCCGAACTCGGCTTGCTTCGTCGTCGCGTTAAAGCTGCGGCAGAAACAGTCTGATCGAAGAGGGCGCGGTTGAAGAAACCGCGCCCTGCGAGGTTTAAAGAATCAGCCGGAATTTCGTGAAACCTTCAGCGCCTTCGCCGGCATCCTCGATCTTCACGCTCTTGACGTCGGCGAGGTACTGTTTGGCTTTCGGGCCGCTTTCGAACACGACGGTCGTGCCGGGCAGGGGCTTGAAGGTCCAGTTGCCGTCGGCGGACGGGTTAATCGTTCCCTGATCGTGGACATAGCGGACGATGACGTCGCGGTTGGTGTCCGGCGCCTGGAAGATCACCTTGTCGGAGGCGATTTCCGGGAAGCTGCCGCCGCCACCAGCACGGTAATTGTTGGAAACGACGACGAACTTCTGGGCCGGATCGATCGGCTTGCCCTCGAAGGCAAGGTTCTGGATTCGGTTGGAGTCCGGATTGACGGCCTTGCCCGACGAATCATATTTCGGCGGCTGCGACAGATCGATCTGATAGGTCACGCCATCGATCACGTCGAAATTGTAGGACGGGAAGTCGCTGTTGAGGAGAGCCGCATCCTTCGCGCCGGGCTCGATGTGGTTGAACATGCCGGCGGACATTTCCAGCCAATTCTTCACTTGCGCACCGGTGATGGCGACGGCCTGAACCGTGTTCGGATAGAGGTAGAGGTCGGCAACATTCTTGATGGCGATATCGCCGGCCGGAACATCCGTATAGTAGTCCGCACCACCACGGCCGCCGGCCTTGAAGGGGGCTGCCGCGGAGAGAACCGGCAAATCCTTGAACTGCGTATCGGCCAGCATCTGCTTGATGTACCAGGTCTGAGCCTGCGAAACGATCTGTACCGACGGATCGTCGGCGACGAGGGCAAAGTAGGAATAGAGCGGTGCGGAGGTCTTACCAACAGGCGTGCGGACATAGGCAAGCGTTGCCTCATGCTCTGCCTTGGCGGCCTCGACCACTTCCTTCTTGTCAGCGACGTCGGCAACGACTTTCTTCTTGTCGTCGCGATGGTAGATCGGCCGTGCTTCGGAGGTAAAGGCGACGATTTTCCAGCTGTTGCCATCCTTCTCCAGCAGAAGGTCGATCAGGCCGAGATGCGAGCCCCAGAAGCCGGCCATGACGGCGGGCTTGCCATGCAGCGTGCCCTTGATCGGATCGGCATTGCTTATGCCATCCCAGGTCTTCGGACCGGGGAAGACAAGATGCTGGTGACCGGTGAAGATCGCGTCGATGCCTTCGACGGCGGCGAGATGCAGCGAAGCATTCTCCATCTTTTCGGACGGGGCGGAACCGTCGATGCCGGAGTGGGAGAGCGCGATGACGATGTCGGCGCCGGCTTCCTTCATGGCCGGCACCCAGGCCTTGGCCGCCTGGACGATATCGCGGGTCTGCGCCTTGCCTTCGAGGTTTTTGATGTCCCACAGCATGATCTGCGGTGGCACGAAGCCGATAAAGCCGATCTTGACCGGGCTTTCATTGCCGGAGCCATCCTTGATCTGCTTTTCGACGATGATGTAAGGCTTGAAGAACAACTCGTCCTGCTTCGGATCGGAGGCGAGCTGGCCCTTGGTCAGGTTGGCGCAGACGAAGGGGAAGTTCGCGCCGTTCAGCACCTTGAACATGAAGTCCAGGCCATAATTAAACTCGTGGTTTCCGAGCGTGCCGACGGTGTAGCCGAGCGTGTTCATCCCCTTGATGACCGGGTGGATATCGCCGTCCTTCATGCCGTGCTGATAAGCCATATAGTCGCCCATCGGATTGCCCTGCAGCACATCGCCATTGTCGATCAGCAGCGAGTTGACGGCTTCTGCCCGGATCGTGTCGATGATGGTTGCCGTACGCGACAAGCCCATCGTGTCGTTCGGCTTGTCGGCATAATAGTCATAAGGGAGGACGTTGACATGGATGTCGGTCGTTTCCATCAGCCGCAGATGCGCCTGGTTTGCGGCAGCGCGGGCGCTGAACGGGTGCAGCAGCACCAGAGCGGAAGTGGCGGCAAGACCGCCGAGCAGGGAACGACGGCTCATTGCAGGCACATCGAGAATGGAAAGCATGGAAACACTCCTTTTGACATCATGCATCACCCGGTTCGATGAACTTAGGATGATTGGCAAAGGAGTACATCGCGAAAATGACAGAATGGCAAAGACGATGCCGCCAAAGCGGCACCGTCCTGGAAAGCTCTACCGAACGCGTGGCACTTCGCGATGGAAAAAGCGGAAATAGGAGGCAATGAGCGCGCGGGCATTGGAATTCACGTCGAACTGGATGCCGACGCGACCATTATGTGTCCAGCGGATGACGCCTTCGAGCAGGCCGAGATTTTCGGCTTCGATGCGGACCTTGCTGCCCGAGGCCGCATAAAGCGGCGCCTTGACTTCGAGTGCTGCACCCGTGGCTGAAATATCAAGGATGCGGGCATCTACCTGGTTGTTCAGATAACGGATCTTGCCAAAAACGCGGCAGCTCCTGCGGTCGGCCTTGCGGGCCGTGATCTTGAGATTGCGTATCATGCTTATCCCCGTGACGAATTCGGGAGGAGCATAGGCAGGGAAGATTGAAATGCCTTTAGGCGCTTATTTAAAATTGCTGCGAAAGTCTCAATTCGGCACGACCGCTCGCCGCGCCACGACATGTTCGCGCCACACCGTGAAGATACCGGCCGCAACCACGATAATCGAACCGACGATCATGTTCAGCGTCAGCTCCTCCCCGTAGATGAGCACGCCAAGAATAGAAGCGTAGACAAGCTGGATATAGGTAACCGGCTGGACGGCGGCCGCGTCGAGACAGTCATAGGCGCGGATCAGGAAATAGTGGCTCGATGTTCCGGTCAGGCAGACGGCAAGCATCCACATCCAGTCCCAGCCCTGGATTGGCGTCCAGTAAAAAGGGCCCGCAAGCGTCATCACGAGAGCCCCAACGACGCCCGTATAGAAGAAGCTCGTCATCGCCGAATCCTGCCGGCTGACGTAACGGGTGGCGATCACGTAAAGCGCGAAGTTGACGCAGGAGACGACGGCAAGAAGCAGGTTCACGTCGAAGAACCCGCCCTCCGGCTTGAGGATGAGCAACACGCCGCAAAGCCCGACACCGATTGCCGTCCAGCGGCGCCAGCCAACCCTTTCGCCCAGCAGCGGAATGGCAAGCAGTGCGACGATGATGGGGGTGGCGGCAAAGATCGCCTGCGAATGCGCCAGCCCGATCAGCGCAAAACAGGTAATTGCCAGCACCACCTGCACGGCAAGCAGAATGCCGCGCGACACCTGCAGAAAGGGATGTTTGGTGCGGGCGGTGGCGGCGATGCCACCGCGCATTTTCGCGGCCAGAACCACAGTGAACAGGCCGAAGGCCCAATAGCGCACCATCGTCACGAAGATAGGCGAATAGGCTGAACCAAGATGCTTGGAGATCGCGTCCTGCGCCGAAAAGATCGTCAGTGCCAGAAGCAGGAAGATATAGCCGTGAGTCTTGGATTTCATGTCTTGCCGTCAAAGCGGAGACGCCCGCAACATCAAGCTAGGGCAGGATTCCAAGGGCTTTGCAAGGGCTCAAAGGCCGACATTCGGCCTGTCGATGATTTCGCGCAGCGCAAAGCTCGAATTGATCTTCACCACATGCGGCAGCGCCGAAAGCCAGTCTCGGTGGATGCGCTCATAATCTTCCAGATCACGGGCGGCGACGCGCAGGATATAGTCGTATTCACCGGACATCAGGTAGCAGACGAGCACGTTCGGACAGCGTTTCACCGCTGCCTCGAATTCCGACAGCGTCTTGGCGAACTGGCCGGACAGCGAGATGTGTACGATGGCGATCATCTTGTAATCGAGCGCCTTGTGCGAAAGCCGTGCATGATAGCCGCCGATGACACCGCTCTTTTCAAGAATATCGAGCCGTCGCGAACAGGCGGAAGGCGATAGTCCCACCTTGTCGGCGAGTTCCGCATTGGTGATGCGGGCGTTGATCTGCAGCGCCCTTAGAATCGCAAGATCGATACTATCGAGGTCGGACATTCGAAGAACCTTCGAAAAATGGATAGCTGGCGCAATAATCTTCGAAACTTTGCTGAAACGCAAATCCTCTTTGCAAGGACATTTCGTGGCCGTGGTGGTTGGATTTAGGAGTAGGAAAACGCTCCGCGGAACGCGGACATAAAATGAGAGGAACGCGAATGCGTGTCGGCTGCCCGAAGGAAATCAAGAACCATGAATATCGCGTCGGTCTGACGCCGGCTTCGGTAAGAGAATATGTCGCCCACGGCCATGAGGTCTGGGTGGAGACGAAGGCGGGCGCCGGCATTGGTGCCGATGATGCCGCCTATGTGGCTGCTGGCGCGAAGATCGCCGCCTCCGCCAAAGATATCTTCGAAAAGTGCGACATGATCGTCAAGGTCAAGGAGCCCCAGTCCTCCGAATGGGCGCAGCTCCGCGACGGTCAGCTCCTTTACACCTATCTGCATCTTGCGCCCGATCCGGAACAGACCAAGGGTCTGCTCGCCTCCGGCGTTACGGCAATCGCCTATGAGACTGTGACGGACGATCGCGGCGGCCTGCC